>JBOHKF010000001.1:0-2482 GCA_050729015.1 Rhizomicrobium sp.
GAATAGGAGTGGGGGCTCATGAGTCCCGCTCATTCTAGCAGGGCGCTCGCGCAAAAGTCCTGCTTTTGTTCCTCCCGCGGGTTCCCGTCGTCAGTCCTTCTTGTGGGCATCCCATTCGCGCCGCGCCTTTTCGGCGCGGGCTTTGGCCAGTCCACGCGCCTGCCTGGGCAGGCCGTGAAGGACACGGTTGGCGTTGGCCTTCAGTTCCTTCTCCTGGCGCGCCTTCTCTTTGCGTGCACGATTGAGATTGATGACGTCCGTCATTTATCCCGCCTCACGCTTTTGCGCCCGTATTGCGGCCGGCCGCTGCACAACCCGCTTCACATAGGCTTCTAAAAGGTCCGTCCTTTCGAAGCGCGAGGAGCGCGAACGCGGCGCGTGGAATAACGTGATCATAAAGTGAAGATAGAGCAATTGCCGGACAGGTGTGAAGCGGGTTCGAGGACCCGGATTGCAGCGAAATAGATGCTCAGCCGGTGCGGGTGAGGGCAAGGGCGTGAAGCCTCAGCGCACTTGCCAGAGCCCGCTTGCCCCGGGCTGCATCTATGCTCGCGATCAGCGAAGAAAGGCTGCGGCCGGTCCCTTCTGCCTCGCGCTGCAGGACCACCCAGAATTCTTCTTCCAGGGCCACCGATGTGCGATGACCGGAAAGAGAAAAGGAGTGCTTTTTGAGCGTCAAATGTCGCCTCCGCGGTCTGTCCTTTTCTGAAATCGGGCTGGCGCGCCATCGTTTTGCGCCGCGCCGGGACCAAAGTCATTTCGGTCCGATCATCGCCTCCGGCCTGACCAGTCTGTCGAATTCTTCCGCCGTGACCAACCCGCTCTTGACCGCTTCCTCCTTCAAGGTGGTGCCATTCTTGTGGGCGGCTTTGGCTATCTTGGCGGCATTGTCATAGCCGATCGTCGGCGCGAGCGCCGTCACCAGCATCAATGACCGTTCGAGATTGTGCTTGATGTTGTCCAGGCGAGGCTCGATCCCCACGATGCAATGGCGGGTGAAAGAATCTGCGGCGTCGGCCATCAGCCGCACGCTTTGAAGAAAATTATAGGCGATGACCGGATTAAAGGCGTTCAACTCGAAATGTCCCTGGCTGCCGGCGAAGGTGATGGCGGCCTGGTTCCCGAAAATCTGCACGCAGACCTGGGTCATCGCTTCGCACTGGGTGGGATTGACCTTGCCCGGCATGATGGAGGAGCCGGGCTCATTTTCGGGCAGCGCCAACTCCCCGAAACCGGCGCGCGGCCCCGACCCCAAGAAGCGGATATCGTTGGCAATTTTGAAGAGGCTGGCTGCCACCGTGTTGATGGCACCATGGCTGAAGACCATGGCATCATGGGCGGCAAGCGCCTCGAACTTGTTGGGCGCGGTGGTGAAGGAAAGGCCGGTGATCGCCGCGATGCGCTCCGCCACCATGCGGTCGAACCCTTTCGGGGCATTCAAACCCGTGCCCACGGCCGTGCCCCCTTGCGCCAACTCCATCAGCTTGGGCAGCGTCTGCTCGACGCGGGCGATGCCACTATGGACCTGGGCCGCGTAGCCCGAAAATTCCTGGCCCAGGCTCAAAGGAGTCGCGTCCTGGGTATGGGTGTGGCCGATCTTGATGATCCCCTTCCAGATGTCCGCCTTCCGGTCGAGTGCCTCGCCAAGCTTTTTGAGCGCCGGCAGCAGCCGATGGACGATCTCTTCCGCCGCGGCGATATGCATCGCCGTGGGATATGTGTCGTTGGACGACTGGCTCATATTGACATGATCGTTGGGGTGGACGGGCCTTTTCGACCCCATGGTGCCGCCCAGAAGCTCGATGGCGCGGTTGGCGATAACCTCGTTGGCATTCATATTGGATTGCGTGCCAGATCCCGTCTGCCAGACTGCGAGCGGGAAGTGCGCGTCCAGCTTGCCGTCAATCACCTCCCGGCTGGCGGTGACGATGGCCTCGCCCAGCTTCTTGTCCAGGATGCCCAGCGCCATGTTGGTCTCCGCGCCGGCTCGCTTGATGATTCCCAAGGCACGGACGATCGGTAACGGCTGCTTCTCCCAGCCGATCTTGAAATTTCCCCGCGACCGCTCCGCCTGCGCGCCCCAATAGCGGTCGGCAGGCACTTCGATCGGTCCGAAGGTGTCGGTTTCGGTACGAGTGATCTTGTCGGTCATGGCGAGCCCCGGTACGCCTCGCGCGCCTACTACTTCTTGCGGAAAGAATCCAGGCTCACCACCTCGCCGGGGGCAGCGGGCTTTTCGGACGCCTTGTCCTTTGGCGCGCTGTCCTGCTCGCGGTTCTGTTCCGGCGCGGGGGCGGGCGGGAGCTTGGAGGTGGCGCCCAGCTTGGGGTCGCCCTCGGTGCCGCGGAACTGCAAGCCGAACTGCACGCCCGGATCGAAGAACGCGGTCAGCGCCTCGAACGGGATCACCAAGGTCGCCGGCAGCTTGCGGAAGGTGAGCGTGACCTCGAAATGATGCTCCTTGATCTTCAGCCCCGAGAAT
>JBOHKF010000002.1:0-1806 GCA_050729015.1 Rhizomicrobium sp.
GATTTGGCCTGTGTCCCCGCCTTCCGCGGGGACACAGGCCATTCCGGACTCGAAGGCCATTCCGGACTCGCTCCATCCACCAAGAAAAGTTAGACGCTTCTTGGCCGCCGGCAATTGCCGCGGAAAGCCGCTTCACACTTTTCCTGGAACTGCTCCGAGCCGATGCTCGATGGCAGCAAGCGCTGCCTGCGCGTTGCCGGCGTTTGGCCCACCGGCCTGGGCCATGTCGGGCCGCCCGCCCCCACCCTTGCCGCCCAGGGCCTCGGCCCCCAGGCGCACCAGATCCACGGCATTGAAGCGGGACGTCAAGTCATCGGTCACGCCCACCACCAGCGATGCCTTGCCATCACTGGAGGCCACAAAGGCTGCCACGCCCGAACCGAGCTTCGCTTTGGCTTCGTCGGCCAGACCCTTCAAGTCCTTGGGCGCCACGCCTTCCACTGTGCGCAGGACGGTCTTGATGCCGGCGATGAGCTTGACACCGTCATCCCCATCGGCTTTCGCGGGACCGGCCAAGGCTAGAGCCTTCCTGGCCTCCGCCAGCTCGCGTTCCAGCCGCCTTCGCTCTTCCCAAAGCGCTGCCACGCGCGCGGGGAGCTCGTTGGCATGGGTCTTGAGCGCTGCCGCCGCGTCGCGGGCCAATTCCGCCTGATGCGACAGGTAGCGCCGGGCCCCTTCGGAAGTAAGCGCCTCGATCCGGCGCACCCCTGCCGCCACCGCGTTTTCGGAAAGGAGGGTAAAGATGCCGATATCGCCCAGCCGGCGCACATGCGTTCCGCCACAAAGTTCGACCGAATAATGCCTTTGCCCGCCCACATCTTCGCCCATGGTGAGGACACGCACCTCCTCGCCATATTTCTCGCCGAACAGGGCTTCGGCGCCCTGGGCGATCGCCGCGGCGGTCGGCATCAGCCGCGTGGACGTGTCGGAATTCTGCCGGATCACGTCGTTCACCTCGCCCTCGATGCGGGCCAGTTCTTCCGCCGTCACGGGCTTGGGATGGGAGAAATCGAAGCGCAGGCGGTCGGGTGACACCAGTGACCCCTTCTGGCTCACATGCGCGCCCAACACCCGCTTGAGCGCGGCATGCAGCAGATGCGTGGCGGAATGATTGGCGCGGGTGGCGCGCCGGCGCTCGGAATCGACGCGAAGATCCACGGCATCCCCGGCTCTGAACTCGCCGCGTGTGACGCGCACCACGTGGATATGGAGATTGCCCAGCTTCTTCTCCGTATCGATCACGGTTCCCTCTGCACCACGGCCGGAGAACATCGCACCCGTGTCGCCGACCTGGCCGCCGCCTTCACCATAGAACGGCGTCTGGTTGGTGATGATGCGCGCAGTTTCGCCCGCGGACGCGGAATCAACGCGTTTCCCGTCCTGCAGAATCGCGGTGATTGCGCCTTCGGCCGCTTCCGTGCCGTAGCCCAGGAATTCCGCGGGGCCCAACTCCTCGCGCAATGCGAACCAGGATTGGTCCGTCGCGGCTTCGCCTGAACCTGTCCAGGCTTTGCGTGCTTCCGCGCGCTGACGCGACATCGCAGCATCGAAACCGGTTTCGTCGAGCTTCATGCCCCGTTCGCGCAGCGCGTCTTCGGTCAGATCGCGCGGGAAGCCGAATGTGTCGTAAAGTTTGAACGCAACATCACCCGACAGTGTGTCGCCGGGTTTCATCGCGGCCGTCGCTTCGTCGAGGAGCTTTAGCCCGCGCGCAAGTGTTTCCCGAAAACGTGCCTCTTCCAGTTTCAGGGTCTCGGAAATCAATGCTTCGGCACGCTTGAGTTCCGGATAGGCTTCGCCCATTTC
>JBOHKF010000003.1:0-2631 GCA_050729015.1 Rhizomicrobium sp.
CAGGTAGAACAGGACATTGCCGCCAAGGTCCTTTTTCTTGTCCACCTGGGCGAGACAATCGGCAAGCTGCTTGAAGGTCTCGTCCTTCTCAAAGTCGCCTTTCAGGAAGATCATATCTTCGGCGATGGGCTTCCACAGCCGGACCTCGACCGATCCGGTGCTGCCCTCGGCGCCCTTCTTCAAGGATTGATCGAGAAACTGGCGCAAGCTCTCGCACCATTGATCCGAGCTTTTGTCGTTGTGATCCACACCGATCAGGGCCAACCGCTCCGGCAGCCGGCCGGCGCGGTTGAGGTTATAGAGCGCGGGCACGATCAGTCTTTTGGTAAGGTCGCCATTGGCGCCGAAGATGACAATGGCACAATTCGGAGGCGCCGCTTTGTGAGGAGCGTTCATTGGTCTTTGGCCGTAGGCGCCGGCACCGGGCTTTCGATATGGCCGCCGAATTCGTTGCGCATGGCCGAAAGCAGTTTCTCGCCGAAACTATGGGCGATGCGGGAGCGGAAGCGGGCGTAGAGCGCCGAAGTGATCACCGGCGCCGCCACCGCTTCGTCAATTGCCGCGTCGATTGTCCAGCGGCCTTCGCCGCTGTCGGCCACATCGCCATGAAATTCGTCAAGCCGCGGCGACTTGGCAAGGGCAGTGGCGGTCAAATCCAACAGCCATGACGCGATCACGCTGCCCCGCCGCCACACTTCGGCGATGTCGGCGGCGTCCAGGACATAGCGCTCGTCCTGCGGGATATCCTCTCCGGCGCGGCCTTTGAGGATATCGAAGCCCTCGGCATAGGCTTGCATCAGGCCATACTCGATGCCGTTATGAACCATCTTGACAAAGTGCCCGGCGCCAACCGGCCCGGCATGCAGATACCCCTTCACCACCCGCGGATCGCGGGTTTCGCGCCCGGGCGTCTTGGCAATCGTGCCCTCGCCCGGCGCCAAGGTTGAAAAGACCGGGTCGAGCCGCGCGATCACCTCTTTGTCGCCGCCGATCATCATGCAATAGCCGCGCTCCAGTCCCCACACTCCGCCGGAGGTGCCGCAATCCACATAGGCGATGTTTTTCTCGGCCAACAGTTTGGCGCGGCGAATGTCATCCTTGTAGAAGCTGTTGCCGCCGTCGATCACCACATCGCCGGGGCTCAAGAGTTGGCGCAGCGCCATCACCGTATCATCGGTCACGTTGCCAGCCGGCAGCATCACCCATACGGCGCGCGGGCGCCCGAGTTTCTCGACCAATTGCTCAAGCGAGGACACTGCCGTGGCACCGGAAAGCGCCTTGACGGCTTGCGGGTTGCGATCGAAGGCCACCACGCGATGACCTTTGCCCATCAGGCGGCGGCCGATATTTGCGCCCATCCGGCCCAGGCCGACAATACCCAATTGCATGAAAGCTCCTTTTGGGCTTAAGCCCGAATATCACGCCGCAATATCGCTCTCGCCAACTATGCCCGGCACCGCTCTGCGAAACAACGCCAGCGCCCAACTCCAAGTTCCCGCGACAGGATTGGAAACCCGGTTAGAAAAGCGGCGCCTTGGGAATGTATTTTACCACTCTTTTCTGCCGCTCCTGGGCGCTATAGATCACACCATCATGGACCCAGATGCCCTCCCCGCCGCTGGTGGAATGGCGGTCGGCCTCCGGATCTTTGTCTGGAATCAAGTCACGCACGATCCCGTCATGTACGCTGCCGATGCGGATGCCGCGCGCCCAGCCCGGATGAAAACCATATTCCACGGGGTTGCGGGATTCGGAATCGGAGCAATAGAGAATGTCGTTCTCATCAATGTAGAGGGCACTGGGACGGCCGAACTGGCTCCATATGTCCAGCAAGGTGCCGTCCTGGCTGAAAATCTCGATCCGGTTGTTGTAGCGATCGGCAACATAAAGCCGGCCCCGGCGGTCCATCGCCAAGGCATGAGGCACCTCGACCCTCCCCAAGCCTATGCCATGACCGCCCCATTCCTTTAGGAATTTACCGCTCCTGTCGTAGTGGATGATGCGGGCATTGCCTTGCTCCGGGGTATGGCCGTCGGTCACGAAAATATCGCCCGCAGGCGTCACCAGCACGGCGTCGGGTTCGTTGAAGGTATATTCTCCGTCGCCCGCGACGCCAGGGGTGCCCAGGGTGCGCAGCACTGTCCCGTCGCGGTTGAATTCCAGAATATCGTCGCCGATCCCTGAGCCGACGTGTAGATCGGTAACCCAGATGTGGTCGTCCCCATCTATGAAGATGCCGTGCGGGAAAAGGAATTTGCCGGCACCAAACGCCTTGATGAAATTGCCGCTGGGGTCGAATTCCATGATCGGATCGAGCGGCGAGCCATTGCAGGCATTGGCGCCGCAACGATCTGCCACCCAGATATTGCCCTCACGATCCACCGCCACGGCGGAGGTTGAACCCATCGTCCGGCCGGGCGGCAATTTCAGGAAATCGTCGACTTCCGTATAGGGATCGGGATAGGCGTTGGGATTGGCATTGGGCAGATCAAGAGTACGGGCCGACGCCGGAAAGGCCATTAGAAGCAGGGCGAGAAGCGCCGAGCACCGGGGGCCCCAAGAAATAGCCAGACAATTCATCGGGGTTCCTCGTCCTTTTGCGGGAAAAGCCTAACGGGGCCAAGTTCCGGT
>JBOHKF010000004.1:0-2117 GCA_050729015.1 Rhizomicrobium sp.
ATCAAGGCCGATATCCCGATGATCACGGTGGGATCCAAGCCGGAAGGCACCTATCTGGTGTGGCTGGACGTGACACAGATCGCCGACAAGATCGGCGCCCGAAAGCTTGCCGCGGAGGCCAACCGGCAGCCGCAGCCGCGCAATCCCTTTACCGGCAAGCCCAATGTGGTCACCCAGGCCGACATGGTAAGCCACTGGTTCGCCCGGAACGCCTATGTGTTTCTGGAGTCGGGAACCGGGTTCGGCAAGGGCGGCGAGAATCATCTGCGCATGAACATCGCGACGTCGCGCCGCACCTTGAAAGCGGCACTCGACAGCATGGCAGGCGCCTTGAAGACGCTCGCCTGAGCTTGGCCTCAATTCCCGCGATTGCCGTTGATCCGCGGGCGGAAGGCCGGGGCTCTATCGGTCGCCGGCGCCCCTAGATGCGTCATCAAGATCCAGCACGATCGCGCTCGCTTCCTGAATGAGCCTTCCGTTTCCCTCCCGCACTTCCTTTTCCGCGGCCGCGCGGTCCTCATGCAAAGAGGTATAGAGAGACACGCCCAGGACCCTGATCCGCCTGCCGTCTTTCACCTTGAGGACGATGTCGAACCGATAGGCCGCGCGAAGGTGGTCGAAGACCTCTTCGGCTTCCACGAGATGAAGATAAGGGACGATCCTGGTCCGGACCACGCCGTCTTCAGGATAGCAATAAGGGAATTTCAGGACATTCCACATGGTCGCGTTAAGCAAGCTCCCGGCTCGGTAGCCGAAGCTTGCTCCGAGCGGGCCGCCGGATGCAACCGAGCCTGCAATTTTGAAAGGATTTTCATGCCATAGCTAGGACTTCTTCATCGTCTTCGCGCTATTTCCTGCAAACCCTGATAGTTCACGGGAGCGGCTGAAAGCGCCCTCCCGATCGGCACCCCGAGGCAAACGCTGATGGTCGCAGCCCTTGTTCGTATCGCCTTGAGGCGGCCTTATACCTTCATCGTCATGGCGATCACGATCGCCATCTTCGGCGGCCTGGCGGTGTTGCGGACGCCCACCGACATTTTCCCCGATATCCACATTCCCGTGATCGCAGTGGTGTGGACCTATCGCGGCATCTCACCGGATGACATGGCCGGACGGGTGATCTATTACTATGAGCGCCAGCTTTCCACCTCGGTCAACAACATCGACCATGTCGAAAGCCAGTCCCTCACCGGCATCGGCATCGTCAAGATATTCTTCCATCCCGGCACCGATATCCGCACCGCGACCGCGCAGGTCACCTCGCTGTCCCAGACGGTTCTCAAGCGAATGCCGCCCGGCATCACCCCGCCTTTGGTTCTCAACTACAACGCTTCGACCGTGCCGATCCTGCAGCTCGGCCTCTCCAGCCCGGGGATGACCGGAGACGCGCTTCACGATCTGGGGGAGAACTTCATGCGGCCGGCCCTTTCCTCCGTGTCGGGGGCTGCGATCCCCGATCCCTATGGCGGAAAGCAGCGCCAGATCGAGCTCGACCTCAATCCCCAGGCGCTGCAAGCCGATCATCTTTCGGCTCAAGACCTCGCCAATGCCCTGGCGGCGCAGAATCAGATCACTCCCGCCGGCACCATCAAGGTGGGGCAGTTCGAATACGATGTGAAGCTCAACAACAGCCCCAGCGTGATCGACGAGCTCAACAACCTGCCCGTCAAGCAGGTGAACGGCGCGACGATCTATATGCGCGATGTCGCCCACGTGCATGACGGCGGTGCGCCTCAGACCAATACCGTGCGGTTGAACGGGCATCACGCTGTGCTGATGACGGTGCTCAAGAGCGGTTCGGTTTCGACCCTCACCATCGTGGACGAAGTCAAGGCGCTTTTGCCGCGCCTCAGGGAGACGCTGCCGAAATCGCTGAAAGTGATATTCCTGGACGATCAGTCGATTTTCGTGCGCGCGGCCATTTCCGGCGTTGTCAAGGAGGGGGCCATCGCCGCCGCCCTCACCGGCTTGATGATTCTTCTTTTCCTGGGAAGCTGGCGCTCCACCCTGATCATCGTGATCTCGATTCCGCTGGCGATTCTTTTCTCGATCGCGCTGCTGTCGGCGATGGGCCAGACGCTCAACATTATGACGCTCGGCGGCCTGGCGCTGGCGGT
>JBOHKF010000005.1:0-9561 GCA_050729015.1 Rhizomicrobium sp.
GCCAAGATCGCCGCCATCACCGAGCGGGCCATGCGCGGCGAGCTGGAATTTGAAACCGCCTTGCGCCAGCGGGTGGGCATGCTGAAGGGCCTGCCCCTTGCCGCCCTCGAACGCACTTACATGGAACGGGTGCGGCTCAATCCCGGTGCCAAGAGCCTGATCGCCACCATGCGGGCCAATGGCGCCCACACCATGCTGGTCTCGGGCGGCTTCACTTTCTTCACGGCCAGGGTGGCCGGAGCCGCCGGCTTCCATGCCCAGCAGGGCAACCACCTGTTGGACGACGGCACGTCGCTCACCGGCGAAGTGGGCGATCCGATCCTGGGGCGCCAAGCCAAGCTCGGGGCACTCGAAAATGCCACGGCCCGGCTCAATCTTGATCGCGAGGAGACTTTGGCCGTGGGCGATGGCGCCAACGACCTCGCCATGATCCAGCGCGCCGGCCTCGGGGTAGCCTATCACGCCAAGCCGGTGGTAGCCGCTGCGGCGGGCGCGGCCATAGACCATAACGATCTTACGGCGCTTCTCTACCTTCAGGGCTATCGGGACGACGAGATCGTCCGGATGGACTAATCCAGCCTCAAGCCCACATAGGCGAGATCGCCATCCCGGTTGACCAGCATCAACTCGACCTTCTTGCCGGCTCTGGCGTCCGCATTCACTTTGGCTTCCACGTCGGCGGGCGATTTCACGGGCTGGTTCTGCACTTCCACGATCACGTCGCCGGGGCGGAAATTCCTGTCTGCGGCAGGGCTGTCGGGACTGACATCGCTGACGACCACGCCTCGCACATTGGGAGCGAGCTTGAATTTGGCGCGGGCATTGTCGTCGAGCGGCGCCAGCGAGAGACCCAGTTGGGAAAGCTTGGATTTTGGCTTGGGCGCAGGCGGCGGCGCCTTGTTGGCGGGCCGGTCGGGCGGACCTTCGTCGAGCTTGGCAACCTGGATTTTGTAATTTTGCTTGCGACCCTTGCGCAGCACTTCGACGTTCACGGTCTTGCCGATGGGGGTGTCCGCCACGATGCGCGGCAGCTGCCGGGAATCCGCGACCGGCTTGTTGTCGAAGCTCAGCACCACATCGCCGTTGTGAATCCCCGCCTTCTCAGCCGGCCCGCTCTTGGTGACATCGGCGACCAGCGCGCCTTTGGTGTTGGCAAGCCCCATGGCCTGGGCAATTTCGTCGGTAACCTGCTGGATGCGCACCCCGATCCAGCCGCGCCGCGCCGCGCCAAACTGCTTGAGTTGCGCCACCACGTCGCGCGCCATGTCGGAAGGAATCGCAAAGCCGATACCCACGCTTCCCCCCGAGGGCGAGAAGATGGCGGAATTGATACCGATCACGTTGCCATCCATGTCGAACAGCGGACCGCCGGAATTACCGCGATTGATCGGCGCGTCGGTCTGGATGAAGTCGTCATAGGGCCCGGCATTGATATCGCGGTTGCGGGCCGAGACGATGCCCGCGGTCACGGTCGAGCCCAGGCCGAAGGGATCGCCGATTGCCATCACCCAGTCGCCAATCCGGGTCTTGTCGCTGTCGCCGAAATGGGCGGTCGGCAAGGGCTTCTTTGAGGTCACCTTGAGCAGCGCCAGGTCGGTCTTGACGTCGCGGCCCACGATCTTGGCAGAGAGCGTCGAACCGTCACTCAAGGTGACCGTTATCTGGTCGCTGTCCTCGATCACATGATTGTTGGTAACGATGTAGCCGGCGGGGTCGATGATGAAACCGGAGCCCAGGGACGTCACATGCTTGGGCCGGCTGGCATTGGGGCCCAATAGGTTCTTGAACAGATCTTCGAGCGGCGAGCCCGGTGGCAGGTTCGTGAGTGCCGAAGGGGGCGGCGCCTTCAAGGTCTGGGTGGTGGCGATGTTGACGACGGTGGGAAGAAGCTTGGCGGCCAGGTCGGCAAAGGAATCCGGGGCCGGCCGGGCCAGGGCCGGGAACATCCCCAAAACCAGCACGGCAAGAAAGGCGAAGGCGAACCGCATGTTCCAAGATCCCGAAGGCGTGGGACGAGCCCACGAATTGGCCGCAAATCGCTCATCATAACGTGTGAGGCCCGACCGCGCCAAACCGGCTTCGCCGGACGTCTCGGGCCTTTGCCTCATTTCGTAACCCCCCGTACAGATTCACGACCCTGGGAAGCAAGCCCGCTGTTGGTTTTGAGCGGGGCCCGTCCTATAGAGCGGCAATGACGGCTTCTCGCGACGAGATTTTGCGCGCTCTCGACCAGGTGATCGATCCGGCTTCGGGCCGCTCGGTGGTCCAGGAAAATATGGTCGCCGGGCTCATCGTCAGGAACGGCGAGGTCCACTTCGCGCTGGAAGTTCCCGATGCACGGGGGGCTGGTGCCGAGCCGCTGCGCCAGGCCTGCGAGGAGGCGGTGACGAAATTGCCGGGCATTGTATCGGTCGGCGCCGTCCTGACCGCGCACCGGCCTTTCGCTCCGGCCGGCCATGCGCCGTCGCCGGCGCTCGCGGGCATCACGAGAATCATCGCCGTGGCCAGCGGCAAGGGCGGGGTCGGCAAGTCCACCGTGGCGGTCAATCTCGCCTTGGGTCTTAAGCGCCTGGGCCTCACGACGGGTCTCCTGGATGCCGACATCTATGGGCCGTCATTGCCACGGCTTCTGGACATCCATCACAAACCCGAGAGCGACGGGAAAAAAATCAGACCGATCGAAAAATACGGACTCAAGACGATGTCCATCGGCTTTCTGGTGAAGGAGGACGAGGCCATGATCTGGCGCGGCCCGATGGTCCAGTCCGCTCTCACCCAGATGCTGGGTGACGTCGCCTGGGCGCCGCTGGACGTGCTGGTGCTGGATATGCCGCCCGGCACCGGCGATGCCCAACTTACCATCGCCCAACGTGCCCCTTTGAAGGGCGCGGTGATCGTTTCCACCCCTCAGGACCTTGCCCTTAGCGACGCCAAGAAAGGCATCGCCATGTTCCGCAAGACGGCGGTGCCGATCCTGGGCTTGATCGAAAATATGAGCGTTTTTGTCTGCCCGGATTGCGGCCATGCTCATCACATTTTCGGTCAAGGCGGGGTACGGCGCACGGCCGAAGCCATGGCGGTGCCATTCCTGGGCGAAATTCCCCTGATGCCTCGCATCCGCGAAGCATCCGACCAGGGAAAACCCCTGATGGTGGCGGAGCCGGAGGGCCCGGAAGCCCGCGCGTTCCTCGCGGTGGCGGAAAAGGTTTCGGCCGCGCTTGCGCACGAAGCCAGGCCCGCTCCCCGGATCGTCTTCGAATGATCATTTTCGCGTTAACGTGACATAGCTGAAGGCGAGGCCATCTTCCGCGGCATGGTCTTGGCGCGCCGTTTCCTGCCATTCCCCGCGGTCGAAGCAAAAAAGCACATCGCCCTCGAAAGAACGATGAATCTCGGTGAGTTCGATGCAGCCCGCACGCGGCAGCGCCTGATGGTAGATTTCCGCGCCGCCAATCACCATCACGGGCAGGCTCCCGGCCGTCCTGACCGCTTCGTCCAGCGATGGGGCAATGAGCGCGCCCTCGGCCCGCCAGGCGGGCTGACGGGTAACGACGACATTGAGGCGGTCCGGCAAAGGCTTTCTTGGTAAGGACTGCCAGGTCTTCCGTCCCATCACTACTGCCTTGCCCCGTGTCAGCGTCTTGAAGCGCTTCAGGTCCTCAGGCAGCCGCCAGGGAATTGTGCCGGCATTGCCGATCACGCCATTCTCGGCCATTGCCAGGACCAACGTGATCATGGAGAAAACCCTCTTGTCGTTGAGACCATAACAGCTTTGCGCTATGCAACCTTTGCGGCCCGGAGATGTTTACCGGACAGTTTGGAGGTAATTATTGCTGGACTTGCTACGCAAATGCCTGGTTCCGGTGGCAGTCATCGGCCTCCTTGCTGGCCTTTCAAGCGCGTCCGCCCAGGATCTCGAACATCACGATCAGCCCGGTTCGGCCGAGTCGCGTGACAGAGACCAACACCCACCTCAAAACCGGGAAGAACGTCATGCCCGTCCCCGGCAGGCAGGTCCGCAACAGGCAGGTCCGCAACGGGCACCGCCGCAACAGGGCGGGCGGCCCGGTGTGCCCAGTTCACGAAACGCGATGCGCGAACCGCCAAGGGATAATGCCGGACATGGACGGCAGGATTTCAGCAGCGTCCGCAACTTTCATCGGAACTTCACCGCCCCCCGAAGATTTCACGCCGCGCCATATCATCCGCCCCATGCCTTCGTTGCCCGCCGCTGGCGCTGGGGAGAGATTCTTCCCCGGGCCTTCTGGGCGCGCGATTACTGGATCGGAGATTTCGCTGTTTACGACCTGCCACCACCACCCTTTGGCACGGCATGGGTGCGGGTGGGCGATGATGCGCTCCTGATTGACAGGGGTTCGGGAGCGATCATCGAAGTGGCCTACGGGGTGTTCTACTAGCCGAGGCGTTCTTTCCCCGCATGGCGAGCCATTGGCAGGGGATCGAGGAATGCGGCCACGCCCTCCAAGTGCCTTGCGAAATTCTGAGGAAGGCAAGTAGCGGCAAAAAAAAGTCGCGGCATAACGCCCCTTACCCACGGCAGGCCCATGCTATAAATGGTCACCGTGCTTGGCCCGCTTCCACGCGGCCGCGAATTCATACGGGTACGGGTTCATCCATGACCAATGTCACCGTGATCGGCGCTCAATGGGGCGACGAAGGCAAAGGCAAGATCATAGACTGGCTGTGCCATCGCGCCGACATGGTGGTGCGTTTCCAGGGCGGCAACAACGCCGGTCACACCATCGTGACGGAAGGCAAGACGTATAGACTGTCGCTGCTGCCTTCGGGTGTGGTGCAGAGCAAGCGCTCGATCATCGGCAATGGCGTGGTGGTGGACCCTTGGTCCCTCCTGGACGAGATCGCGCGGGTAGGCCAGGCGGGTTTGAGGGTCACGCCCGATATCCTGGTGCTTGCCGAAAATGCCGTGCTGGTCCTGCCGCTGCACCGCGAGCTCGACGCCTTGCGCGAGGAAGCGGCAAGCCAGAAACTGGGCACCACCAAGCGCGGCATCGGTCCGGCCTATGAGGACAAGGTGGGGCGGCGAGCCTTGCGCGCCATCGATCTCATGGATCTCGCCTCACTGCCGGCCAAACTGGACAGGCTGCTCGCCCATCACAATGTGCTGCGCCGGGGTTTCGGTCGCAAGGACGCCGATGGCGATGCTCTCTTCCAGGACTTGAGCGAGATCGCGCCCAGACTCATCCCTTTCATCGGTTCCTGCTGGCAGGAATTGAACCGAGCACGGCTTGAGCGCAAGCGCGTTTTATTCGAGGGCGCCCAAGCGGTGCTTCTGGACATTGACCACGGCACCTATCCCTTCGTCACGTCATCCAACACGGTGGCGGGCCAGGTTGCGGCCGGCGCCGGTGTCGGGCCCCGCGAGATCGGCACCGTTCTCGGCATCGTCAAGAGCTACACCACGCGGGTGGGCGAAGGGCCATTCCCCACCGAGTTGAAGGATGCGACCGGCGAGAAATTGGGTGAGCGGGGCCGCGAATTCGGCACCGTGACCGGTCGCAAGCGCCGCTGTGGCTGGTTCGATGCGGTCGTGGTGCGCCAGACCATGATTACCGGCGGCGTCGACGGAATCGCGCTCACCAAGCTCGATGTGCTGGACGGATTCGACGAGATCAAGCTCTGCACGAGCTATCGCCTGGATGGCCGGACCCTGGATCATCTTCCCGCCTCCGCGCAGGATCAGGTCCGCCTGACTCCCGCCTACGAGACCTTGCGCGGCTGGCGCGAGTCCACGCAAGGGGCGCGAAGCTGGGCGCAATTGCCCGCCAATGCCATAAAATATGTGCGCCGGGTGGAAGAATTGATCGGGGCGCCGGTGGCCCTTCTTTCGACCAGCCCGGAACGCGAAGACACAATCATGGTGCGCGACCCGTTCATCTGAGAAGAGCAGACCCGTGAGCCCGGGCCCGCATCAAGGAACGGACCCTCGTCGGCAAACGTTTTTTACAGGAATATACTCGGAGCATGCCCATGCGCGTCTCGATAGCGACCGCTTTCGCGGCCCTGGTGCTCGCCGGCTGCGGCAGCACGGAAAGGAAAACCGTCGTTGTGACCCCGCCCGGAAGCACCACGGTGATAGACCAGAACGGTAACGCCCATGTGGAGCCGCCGCCCTGAGGCGGCGTCATAGATTGAGCGGCCCGCGACCTTTGCCAAGACCGGGAGCGGTCCGGATCGCCCGCTGCACGAAATCGTGGGCAGTGCCCACGGCATCGGCCAAGTCCACGCCGCACGCAAGGCCGCAGGCGATGGCGGTCGAAAGGACGCATCCGGTTCCATGCGTGTGACGGCTCTCTTGCCGCGGTGCCTCGAATATCCTGCTGCCGCCGCCGGCATCGAAGAGAGAATCCCGGACGGTGGCCCTTTCGTCGTGACCACCCTTGACCAGAACCGCCTTGGCACCTTTGTCCAGGAACCAGCGTGCCGCGGAAGGGACGGTGCGTTCCCCGCTCAAGCGCCGCGCTTCCGGCAAATTGGGCGTGACAAGGCTGGCGCGCGGAACCAGTCGCGACACGAGCGCCGCGATTCCCGCCGGGTCCAGCAATGGCGCCCCGCTTGAAGAGGCCAGGACCGGATCGAGCACAATCGGGATTTCCAGAAGTGCGAGAGCCGCGGCCACTTCCGATATGATCGCGCCATTGGCAAGCATGCCGATCTTGACGGCGTCGGCGCCGATATCCCTGAGCGCCGCTTCGATCTCATCCCGCACCAGCTTGGGCGGCATGGCGAGGACCGCGTGCACGCCGTCGGTGTCCTGCGCGGTCACCGCCGTCACCGCCGTCTGGGCATAAACCTGGAATGCCTGTGCGGTCTTGATATCGGCCTGGAGGCCGGCGCCCGCGGAGGAGTCCGAGCCGGCGATCACCAAAAGCCGGCGCACCCTTCAGGCCGCGGCTTCTTCGATGGCGCCGGCGATGGCGCGCACCGCGGCACGCACGGTCCTTTCGTCCTCGCCCTCGGCCATCACCCGGATCAGGGGCTCGGTACCGGATTTGCGCACCAGCACGCGGCCGCTTTCGCCAAGCTTGGCGCGGGCTTCGTCAATCGAAGACTTCACCCTTGCATCGTCCAGAGGCGAGCCCTGCCTGAAGCGGACATTTTCCAGAAACTGGGGAAGCGGCTCGAACAGATGGGCGACCTCGGACGCGGCCCGGCCCTCCTGTGCCAGCGCCGCCAGCACCTGCAACGCCGCCACCAGCCCATCCCCCGTGGTCGAAAAGTCCGAAAGGATTACATGGCCCGATTGCTCGCCCCCCACATTAAAGCCGCCGCTGCGCATTTCCTCCAGCACATAGCGGTCCCCCACCGGCGCGCGGGCGAGCTTGAGCCCCAGCTTGTCCAGATAGCGGCCGAGGCCCGCATTCGACATCACCGTGCCCACGACGCCCCCGCCCTTCAGCATCTCGCTTTTCGACCAGCTTTTGGCAATCAGCGCCAGAATCTGGTCGCCGTCGATGATCCTGCCTTGCTGGTCGGCCATCACCACCCGATCGGCGTCGCCGTCCAACGCGATCCCGAAGTCGGCGCGCATTTCCCGCACCTTCGCGCACATCGCCTGGGGCGCGGTCGAGCCGCAATCGAGATTGATATTGAGGCCGTCGGGCGCAACCCCCACCGCCACCACATCGGCCCCCAATTCCCAGAGCACTTCCGGCGCCACCTTGTAGGCCGCGCCATTGGCGCAATCGATCACGATGCGAAGACCGGCCAGGCGCAGGTTTCGCGGGAAAGTGAACTTGGCGAATTCGATATAGCGCGCCTGGCTGTCGTCTACGCGTTTGGCACGGCCGATGCCCTTGCCGGTGGCGAGGCCCTGTTCCAACCCACTGTCCATCGACCGCTCGATTTCAAGCTCCACGGCGTCGGACAATTTCTGCCCATCGGGACCGAAAAATTTGATGCCGTTGTCGTGATAGGGGTTGTGGGAGGCGGTGATCATGACCCCGATATCGGCGCGCAACGAGCGGGTGAGCATGGCCACGGCCGGCGTGGGCAGAGGTCCGAACTGGAACACATCCATACCCACGGCGGTGAAGCCGGAAACCAGCGCGTTTTCGATCATGTAACCGGAAAGCCTGGTGTCCTTTCCGATCACCACCCGGTGGCGATGGGCGCCGCGAGTGAAAATGCGCCCCGCGGCCATGCCCGCCTTCATGGCGATTTCCGGGGTCAGAACCGAAGCATTGGTGCGGCCGCGGATGCCGTCGGTGCCGAAATATTTGCGCGTCATATCCAGTCCCCGGGGCGCTTCGGGCAATTCCAGGAAAATGCGAAATGATTTCCCCTATGGAATTGCCGCCAAACTGTAACCTAAGGCGCGGGCCACCGATCCCATGAAGCGGCGATCCGGCTCCAGTCTAACGCAGGAGAAGGAAATTCCTCAACCGGCCGCCAGCGCATTTCGGATTTTGATGGCCGCGATCAGAGCGCCGGGGGAGTGGGTGCGCACATAGTCTGCCCCCTGAAGAACGGCATGAAGCTCCGCCGCGAGGCTGGCGCCCAGGACGGGGAGACCCAGCGGGTCGCCATCATGGACAAGCCGGCGCAGAAACCCCTTGCGGGACACCGAAATCAGGAGCGAGAGCCCGAAGCGGGCTTTGAGCTCGGCAAGGCGCCTTAGCAGGATCAGGGAGTTTTCCGCATCCCTTCCCACAAACTGGCCCATGCCGGGATCCAGGATCAGCCTTTCGCGCGCGATTCCTGCCTGCTGCAACCGGGCCAGCCGCTTCTCGAAGAAATCCGAAACGCGCTCAAAAATCTCCTCCTTGGGCACATCGGTGCTAACGGCGACACCGCCGCCCTGCACCATATGCATCACGATCAGCTTGGCCTTGGATGAAGCCAATTCCGGATAAAGCGAAGGTTCGGCGAAACCATGAATATCGTTGAGATAATCCACGCCTTGCCCCAGCGCCCAGCGCTGCACTTTGGCTTCGGAACTGTCAATGGAGAGAAGGGCCTTTCTCTCCTTGAACGCCGGGAGCACCGTGCCGAGGCGCGCTATTTCGGTCTCGGGCGCCACGCGCCTTGCATCGGGGTTGGAGGCAGCAGCGCCGATGTCCAGAATATCGGCGCCGTCCGCCAGGAGTTCACGTCCCTGCGCCAGCGCCGCCCCGGGCGCCAAATATTTGCCGCCATCGGAAAAGGAATCGTCGGTGATGTTGAGGATGCCGAGGATCTTCATGCCGGCCTGTGAGTCATACCAAGGCCCGCGATTAGAGCGCGAGCCCCGCACATATAGACCGGCGCAAATAGACCGGCGCAAAGGCATTTGCGACAAAACGCCCGTGAGCCCGGGCGCCGCGGCAAAACCTTAATGTCCGGGCTGGGGCTCGGGCGTGATGATCGGCGGAGATTGCTGCCCGCGCGGCTTGCCCGCCACCGGGACCGAGGTGCCTTCGCCGCGGGGCGGCAGCACCGGGTCTTCATAAGGCGTACGCACCGGGGGAATGCCCTTGAGCAACGCCGCGATCTCGTCGCCGGTAAGCGTCTCATATTCCAGAAGGCCGCGCGCCAGGAGAT
>JBOHKF010000006.1:0-2457 GCA_050729015.1 Rhizomicrobium sp.
GGGATCCTTGGCCGCCTTTTCCGCCAGCCGGATGACCGCCTCGATCGCCGCCTGCATCTGGCGATGGCCGAACATCACCGCTCCCAGCATCGTCTCTTCCGACAATTCCTGCGCCTCGGATTCCACCATCATCACCGCGTCGCGGGTACCGGCCACCACGAGATCGAGCTTGGATTGCGGATAATCGTCGATCGGCGGATTGAGCACATACTGGCCGTCTATGTAGCCCACGCGCGCCGCCCCGATCGGGCCCATGAAGGGCACGCCCGAGAGGGTCAGGGCCGCGCTGGCGGCGACCAGGGCGACAATGTCGGGATCGTTTTCGAGATCGTGAGAAAGCACCTGCGCCACGACCTGGGTTTCGTTGCGGTAGCCTTCCGCGAACAGCGGGCGGATCGGCCGGTCGATCAGCCGCGAAATCAGGGTCTCGCGCTCGGTGGGGGCGCGCTCGCGCTTGAAATAGCCACCGGGAATCTTGCCCGCCGCGTAATAGCGCTCCTGGTAATTCACGGTGAGCGGGAAGAAATCCACGCCCTCTCTGGGAGTTTGAGCGCCCACCACCGTCGCCAGCACAACCGTCTCGCCATAGGTGGCGAGCACCGCGCCATCGGCTTGGCGCGCCATTTTGCCGGTCTCAAGAGTAAATGTACGCCCGCCCCATTCGAAGCTTTCCTTTTGTATCGCGAACATTGTCGTTTTCTTTCACCATTGCCCGCCGCCGGATCGCGGACGGGCCTTCTTGCTTTGGCTTAAGCCCACGACGTCCGGGCCGCTACCCTGGTCCCCCGATGGGACCGGCTTTTACGAGAAGCTCATCTTTTCGCAAAAGCACTATGCTGCCGGCGCGGCGATCCTCCCGCGTCGGCGGTTGTCGATTCTTCGACTTCGCAACTCAGCGGCGCAGACCCAGGCGGGCAATCAGCGCCTCGTAGCGCTTGGAATCCTTGCGCCTGACATAGGTGAGCAGGCTGCGCCGTTCCGACACCAGCTTGATCATTCCCCGCCGGGAATGGTTGTCCTTCGCATGGTTTTTGAAATGCTCGGTCAGATTGGCGATGCGCTCGGACAGAATGGCGACCTGGACCTCGGGCGATCCGGTGTCGGTCTTGCCGGTCGCGTATTGGGCGATCACTTCCTTCTTGCGTTCAGGCGTAATCATCGGTCATCAGGTTCCTAAAGTTGGAAAACACGGAATGGGCGAAGCTCGCCATCGGCGATCTCGGCAAGTGCCACGGGCGCCTCCGCCTGGTCCTTGAGGAAGACGGTGCGTCCCTGGAGCCCCCCCCTGCCGGCCAATCCCTCTTCCATACGGGCGAACATGTTCGCGCGGACGAGGACGGGATTGCCGCTCCTGAGGCGGACCGTATCGCCGCCCGTCACGGCCAGTGCCGGGACGCCGTCCAGCGCGGTCGCAAGGGGCTTCAGATACGCAAAAGCGCCCGGACTATGCATAAAAGGGTCGAGCGTTTCCAGCCCGACCGCGTCCTTTTCCTGAAACGGACCGATGCGGGTGCGCCGGAGCGCGGACACGTACCCGAAAGTGCCCAGCGTTTGGGCCAGATCACGGACCCAGGACCGCACGTAAGTGCCTTTGCCACAAGTGATTTCGAAGTCGGCCCGATCGCGCGAAGCGGCCAAAAGCCGCGCCTCGTGGATGTGGACCTCCCGGGGTTTAAGGGACACCTCCTCCCCGTCCCGTGCCAGGTCATAGGCCCTGGCACCGGAAATCTTGACCGCGGAATAGGCGGGGGGAACCTGGGACAGCCGTCCCACGAAGCCTGGGAGGGCCGCTTCGATCGCCAGACGCGCCGGCCTCGCCTCGGTGGTGGCGACAACCCGGCCGTCCCCGTCGTCGCTGTCCCTGGCTTCTCCCCAACTCGCCGTGAAGCGATAGATTTTCGCGGCATCCTGGACAAAGGGGACGGTCTTGGTCGCCTCTCCCAGAGCAATGGCCAGAATGCCGGTGGCCAAAGGATCCAGCGTGCCGGCATGGCCGGCCTTTTGGGCTGCGAAAATCCGCCGCACCCGTGCCACCACCTGGGTGGAGGTGAGGCCGGCAGGCTTGTCGAGCACCACCCACCCGTGAACGGGATTGCCCTTTCTAGCCATCCCCGCCCTCGTCATCCTCGCCCGCAGCCGACAGGTCGCGCGCCACGGCGGGCGATTTCAGCAACCGCTCGATTCTCTCGGCCTCTGCGAAGGACCGATCCTCCGCAAACCGCAGGTCCGGGGTGAATTTGGTGGCGATCCGCTGGCCCAGTTCGCCTCTGAGAAAGCCCTTGTGGCGATTGAGGGCGGCGATAATGGCAGCGGCGTTCCCGCCACCCAGCGGCGCGCAATAAACCGTGGCAAAGCGCATGTCGGGAGAGGCCCTGATCTGGGTGACGGTGATCGAGATTCCTTCGAGATCGGGGTCGCGTATCCGGCGGCGGCTCAAAATATCCGCCAGTGCATGAC
>JBOHKF010000007.1:0-2101 GCA_050729015.1 Rhizomicrobium sp.
TTGTCCATCTTGATGTCGATGTCGCGCACTTTTGTCATTTCGATATTGTAGCGGCGCCGGCCGTCGAAAACGGGGGCCGTGACCGCACATGGGTTGGCGCCCGCGCCCGCACCCGAAACGATGAACATCACCGCCGACAAAGGGTCGAAGGTGGCTTTCCGGTCCTCGGGTTTCACGTCATAACCGGTTGTGGAGTAGGGTGGGTCGGCATAAAGCCGGGGCGGATCGCCACCGTCATAGGTCAAGGAGACTTCCTGCTTCTTGCCGGCGCGATTGATATCAAATGAATCGTAAAGCGCGGGCGAGAGAGCCCCGGTTCCCATCTTGCCGGAGGATGTGGCCTGGATTTCCGCCTGCCAGAAGGCGTTGACCACGCCTGAGGTCGTGAGATCGGAAACCGCCTGGTATTTGCCGCCCCTCACGGTTGCGTCCATGTCCATCTTCCCCAGAACGATTCCTCCGGCATAGATGGTCATGGCCACCTGGATGCGGGACGCCGGACCTGAGGCGTCGGCCCCCATGCCGCCGGCGGCAAGGGCGGCCCCCCCGATCGCCAGCGGACAACCCAGGATGAGGGCCAGAGGGAACGCCTTCATGCTGTCAAAACCCCAGAACCACCTGGTATTTATAGAGTTTTTGCGCCCGGGCAGGCAAATTGCTTGACGGTCATGGAGGCTTTCCCTAAGAGAGCCATCCTTTCGCCTCCGTAGATGCTGATCTTTTAAGGCAAGAGCCATGGCCCGCCGCTGCGAACTGACCGGAAAAGGACCCCTGGTTGGCCACCATGTGAGCCATGCCAATAACAAGACCAAGCGCATCTACCGGCCCAATCTCCAGCGCGTCTCGCTGGTGAGCGAGATCCTCGGCAACAGCTACAAGCTCCGGATTTCCATGAATGCGCTGCGCTCGGTGGATCGTAGCGGAGGGCTTGATCGCTTCCTTTTGAAGGCCAAAGACGGTCTGCTCTCGCCCCGGGCCCTCAGGCTCAAGCGCGCCGTCGTACGGAAGGCGGCCGTTGCGGCCGCCTGACCATGAGACAAGGTGGCGGCCGTTGCGGCGCTCACGCGGATTTGCGCGATGCATGCAGGGCGCGCGCATGGTCTTCCTCGAAAAGGGAAATCAACTGTGTGGTCATCGCGCCGCCCAATTGCTCGGCGTCAACGATGGTGACCGCGCGCTTGTAATAGCGGGTCACGTCATGGCCGATGCCGATGGCAGCAAGCTCGACGCCCGAGCGAGTCTCGATATCCTCGATCACCCGGCGCAAATGGCGCTCGAGATAGTTGCCGGCATTGACCGATAGGGTGGAATCGTCCACCGGCGCGCCGTCCGAGATCACCATCAGGATCCGGCGTTGTTCCGGTCTCGCGATAAGCCGATTGTGCGCCCACATCAGGGCTTCGCCGTCAATATTCTCTTTGAGCAGGCCCTCACGCATCATCAGGCCGAGATTTTTCCGGGTCCGGCGCCATGGTTCGTCCGCCGACTTGTAGATAATGTGGCGCAGATCGTTGAGACGTCCGGGATGCGCAGACTTGCCGTCCCGCGTCCATTTCTCGCGCGCCTGTCCCCCCTTCCAGGCGCGGGTGGTGAAGCCCAGGATTTCGGTTTTGACGGCACAGCGCTCCAGCGTGCGGCCAAGGATGTCGGCGCACATTGCCGTCACCATGATGGGGCGACCGCGCATCGACCCGGAATTGTCGAGAAGCAGCGTCACCACCGTGTCGCGGAATTCCGTGTCCTTCTCCCGCTTGAAGGACAAGGGATGCATGGGATCGATGACAATGCGGGGAAGCCTCGACGTGTCGAGCAGCCCCTCCTCGAGATCGAATTCCCAATAGCGGTTCTGCTGCGCCAGCAGTAGGCGCTGGAGCTTGTTGGCGAGGCGCGAGACCACGCCCTGCATCGCGCTGAGCTGCTGATCGAGGAAGGTGCGCAGCCGCGCCAGCTCCTCGGCATCGCACAATTCCGCCGCCTCGATCTTCTCGTCGAACTGCGTGGTGTGGATCTTGTAGCCCCAATCGTCCTGATGCGCGAAAGGCTGTTCGGGCCGCCACGGCTTCATGCCGTCTTCCGGCTCGGTGGCGTCGCCCATCTCGTC
>JBOHKF010000008.1:0-3202 GCA_050729015.1 Rhizomicrobium sp.
GATGACCGGTTCATAGAAACCGTGATCCGCAACAGGTATTTGTTTTGGGGGAATTCCGAAGGGGAAACCGCTTCACATATTTCCTGGAATTGCTCCGGTCTCTGGGCGGCGGCCTCACTTCTCCTGGCCGGATGCGCCGTCTCTTCGGGGCTACCGGCTGCGGCCATTCCCGAGCCGGAAATTGCCCGGGCCTATATCCCCCTCAAGGGGGGAAGCTTCCTCATCCAGGGCGACGCGGCAGCCCTCGCCATTGCGCCCGGAATCGCCGTCACCAACGGCCATAACCGCAATCTGGTGGATCCGAAGGCGGTGATCGGCGAGGATCGCGATTACGACCTGCTCTTCTTCAGGAGCGGCCGGACCGCGGTTGCCGGCGCAAGCCAACCGCGGATCGGCGAAGCGGTGCAGGCATTCGGCCAAGGCAAGGATGGCGATCTGAGGCGCGCCCAGGGCGTGGTGGACGCCATCGCCGAAGGCCCGAATGCGACTGTCCCCGCCTATTTCACCTTCATCGGCAATGCCGGTCCCGGATTTTCCGGCGGCCCGGTCCTCGATGCTTCCGGGCAGCTCGTCGGCATTACCTTCGGCTACAAGAACGAAGGCAAAAAAAGACTGATCTATGCCTACCCGATGGACCGGGTCAGAGCCGAGCTTGCGGCCATCCTCAAAGTGTCGAAATAGCAAGCCGAATCAGGACCTTTCGCGGGCGGAATACTTGGCCTCGCAGTCGCGATAATGCTAGGAGTGGCGAGAGGTTCGGGTGGCCGGCCCAACCGGTGATTCAGAGGTTCCTTTGAGCGACACTTTCGACATCGACGCGCCCCCGCCCGGCGGACCTGCGGCCCCCATCGCCCCCATCGCAATCGAGGACGAGCTGAAGAAATCCTATCTCGATTACGCGATGAGCGTGATCGTGAGCCGGGCTCTGCCCGACGCTCGCGACGGGCTCAAGCCGGTGCACCGGCGCATCCTCTACTCGATGCACGAGAATGGACGCGACTGGAACAAGCCTTATCGCAAATCCGCCCTGATCGTGGGCGACGTGATGGGCAAGTACCATCCCCATGGCGACCAGTCCATCTACGACGCCCTGGTCCGCATGGCGCAGGATTTTTCCATGCGCGTGCCGTTGATCGACGGGCAGGGAAATTTCGGCTCGGTGGACGGCGATCCGCCGGCCGCGATGCGCTACACCGAGGCCCGCCGCGCCCGGATCGCCCACTCTCTCACCGAGGATATCGACAAGGACACCGTCGAATTCCAGGACAATTACGACGGCAGCGAGAAGGAGCCGGTGGTCCTGCCGGCCCGCTTTCCCAATGTGCTGGTCAATGGCTCCTCCGGCATTGCCGTGGGGATGGCCAC
Source organism: Rhizomicrobium sp. (assembly GCA_050729015.1). Taxonomy (GTDB): domain Bacteria; phylum Pseudomonadota; class Alphaproteobacteria; order Micropepsales; family Micropepsaceae; genus Rhizomicrobium. The sequence goes on from JBOHKF010000008.1 coordinate 1,366, forward strand.
CAACATCCCGCCCCACAATCTGGGCGAAGTCATCGCCGCCTGTCTCGCCTATATCGAGGACCCGCCGATCAGTCTCGAAGCCCTGACCGAGATCGTGCCGGGGCCGGACTTTCCGACCGGCGGCCTCATCATCGGGCGCCAGGCGGCGCGTGCGGCGCTGGCGCGGGGCCGCGGCCCCATCCTGATGCGGGCCCGCTCGGCGATCGAAGAAATCCGCAAGGACCGCCAAGCGATTATCGTCACCGAAATTCCCTACATGGTGAACAAGGCGCTGCTGCAGGAGCGAATCGCCGAGCTGGTGCGCGACAAACGGGTGGAAGGCATCGCCGACATTCGCGACGAAAGCGACCGCCACGGCATGCGGGTGGTGATCGAGCTCAAGCGCGATGCGTCCGGTGAAGTGGTCTTGAACCAGCTCTATCGCTATTCGCAGCTTCAGACGTCGTTCGGCGTCAACATGCTGGCGCTCGACCAGGGCCGGCCGGTGCAGATGAATCTCAAGCAGTTGATCGCGGCGTTCACGGCCTTTCGCGAGGACGTGGTGACCCGGCGCACCAAGTTCGAACTCGCCCGGGCCCGCGACCGTGGCCATATTCTGGTTGGACTGGCGGTGGCGGTTGCCAATATCGACGAGATGATAAAATTGATCCGGGCTGCCGCCGACGCCGGCACGGCGCGCCTGCGTTTGTTAGCCCGCTCCTGGCCGGCAACGGACGTGTCACCCTTGGTGGCCTTGATCGCCGATCCGCGCCACAAGATGGAAGCCGGCGACATGATGCGGCTTTCTGACGAGCAGGCAAAAGCCATCCTGGATTTGCGCCTTCAGCGCTTGACGGCGCTGGGAGTTGACGAGATTCGGGAAGAGGCAGGAAAGCTGGGCGAAGCCATCCGCGATTACTTGGATATTCTCTCCTCGCGGCCGCGAGTGCTGGAAATAATAAGGAACGAACTGGGAGACATCCGCGATCAGTTCGCGACCCCGCGCAAGACCGAATTGATCGACGCCGAAGTCGAAATCGAAGACGAGGCGCTGATCGAGCGCGAAGAGGTGGCGGTCACGGTCACCCATGCCGGCTACATCAAACGCACGCCGCTGGCGGACTATCGCGTGCAAGGCCGGGGCGGCAAGGGCCGCTCCGGCATGGCGACCCGGGACGAAGACTTCGTCACCAGCCTTTTTGTCGCCAACACCCACGCCCCGATGCTGTTCTTTTCTTCCACCAGCATGGTTTACAAGCTGAAGGTGTGGCGGCTGCCCGAGGCGCGCATTGCCGGCAAAGGCAAGGCCATGGTCAATCTCCTGCCGCTGGGCGAGGGCGAACGCATCACCGCCATCCTGGCGCTTCCCGAGAATGAGGGGGAATGGGAAAGGCTTAATGTGGTGTTCGCGACGCGCTCGGGCGATGTCAGGCGCAACGCTCTCTCCGATTTCGCGCAAGTGAACAAGGCGGGCAAGATCGCCATGAAGCTCGCTGCCGGCGATGGGATCGTGGGCGTGGCCACCTGCACCCAAGAGGAGGATTTCCTTCTCACCACCAAGCATGGCAAATGTATCCGCTTTCCGGTTGGCGGGGTGCGCGTCTTCAAGGGCCGGGATTCCACCGGCGTGCGCGGCATCAAGCTCGCAGGGGAAGATGAAGTGGTAAGCCTGTCCTTGCTCTATCACTGCGACGCCAATTCGGCGGAAGCCAGAGCGTATTTGAAGCAGGCCAATGCCGCCCGCAGGGCCTCAGGCGAGAGCGACGGCGCGGTTGAGGAAATCGCCGAAGCGGACGAGGAAGGCGGCGAGGACAACGCGGAAGAGGCCGCCTTGTCGGCCGAGCGGTATGCCCGGTTG
>JBOHKF010000009.1:0-4882 GCA_050729015.1 Rhizomicrobium sp.
CGTCATGTCCGCTTTCGCATAAACCGGTTCGCGCACTGCGAGCAACCTTTCCAGGGTTGCGCGCGGATCGGCGTTGTTCAACAAGGGCCTGGTATCGCGCTTCTTCACCCGCGCCAGAAGCAGGGCCACCGGCGCCTTCAGCCAAATGGTGAATGCCGATCGCGCCAGGAGGGCGCGGGTCGCCTCGTCCATATAAGCGCCGCCGCCGGCCGCCAGCACATGCGCGGGCCCCTCGAGAAGGCGAGCGATGACTTTGCGCTCCCCATCGCGAAAATAGGATTCGCCGAAGCGCTCGAAGATCTCTGCCACGCTGAGGCCGGCTGCCGTCTCGATCTCGTGGTCGGCGTCAAAGAAGGACGCGCCGAGGCGGGCGGCGAGCCGCCGTCCCACCGACGTTTTGCCGGCGCCCATTATTCCCACCAGCGCCACGGTGCGATCGAGTGTCATCGCGCCCCGCATACACGAATTGCGCCGGAGAACGAAACCCCGAACCCGGGAGTGGGGCCTTGCCAAGGACGCTTTGGATCAAAATGCTGGGCCGAAGATGAGTCGGCACGACAGCAGTCTGATCGAGGCATTTCTTGAAATGATGAGCGCGGAGCGGGGTTCCGGCGCCAACACGCTTTGCGCCTATGCCGGCGATCTTGAGGATTTTGCCGCCTTCCTCGGGAACGGATTGAAAGGGGCTGGGCGGGCGGATGTTCGCGCGTATCTCACCCACCTCTCGGCGAAAAGCCTTGCCCGATCTTCGCAGGCGCGCCACTTGTCGGCGGTCCGACAATTCTACGGATTTCTCTATTCGGAGGGGATGCGTGCGGACAATCCGGCTGACGGCCTCGAAGCCCCCAAACTCTCGCGGCCATTGCCCAAGGTTCTTTCCGCCACAGACCTGGAGGCGATGATTGGGACGGCCGCCAGGGATGAGAGTGCCCAGGGCCTGCGTCTTCTTGCCATCGTGGAAATGCTTTATGCCGCGGGCTTGCGAGTTTCGGAGTTGGCCGGATTGCCGCTGCCGGCTGTCATGACGGCCGAAAACTTCGTGGCGATCAAAGGCAAGGGCGGCAAGGAACGCCTGGTGCCACTGAATGGGCGCGCGCAAGCCGCCATCCGCGGCTATCTCAAGGTTCGCGCTCGCTTCCTCCCCAAGACCGCCAATGGCCGGGCTCAGCGGTATCTGTTCTGTTCGCGTGGTCGGCAAGGCTATTTGACCCGTCAGCGGCTCTACCAGCTCTTGAAGGCACTCGCTCTCAAGGCGGGTCTCGATCCCGCCAAAGTCTCCCCGCATGTGCTCAGGCACGCTTTCGCCACGCATCTGGTGGAAGGCGGCGCCGACTTGAGGGCGGTGCAGACCCTGTTGGGACATGCCGACATTGCCACCACCGAAATCTATACCCATGTGGCCAGGGATCGCCTCAAGCAGGTGATGCATCGGGCGCATCCGCTCGCGAAAAGAAAGACATAGATTTCCCCGGTTACGTCCTTCTTTCCCCGTCCAGCGCCCCCCGTTGGATGCGGGCGGGGATCGAGGACATCCAAATCCGCCGAATATCCCTGGGCGCTTGCGCGAAAGAGAGAGATGGGGGAGTAAAGTAGACTTCATGCAGTATCTGGATTTCGAGCGTCCCATCGCCGAATTGGAAGGCAAGATCGTCGAGTTGCAGACCCTCGCCGAGAAAGATCCTACCATGGACATCGGGGGCGATGTGGCGCGGCTCGCCGCGCAGGCAAGGCAACTGGTGCGCGACGCCTATGGGCAGCTTACACCGTGGCAGAAGGTGCTGGTGGCGCGCCATCCGGAACGTCCGCACTTTCTCGATTATGCCAAATCCCTGTTCGAAGACATGACGCCGTTGGCGGGCGACCGAGCTTTTGGCGAGGATCAGGCGGTGATCGCGGGGCTGGCCCGATTCAAGGGCCGCGCGATTGCATTCCTGGGCCAGGAAAAGGGCACCGACACCAAGACCAGGATCCAGCATAATTTCGGCATGGCGATGCCGGAGGGCTATCGCAAGGCGGTACGCCTGTTTGAATTGGCCGGCCGTTTCGCCCTGCCGGTGCTGTCCTTTTGCGACACCTCGGGCGCCTATCCGGGAGTGGGAGCGGAGGAACGGGGCCAGGCGGAAGCCATCGCGCGCTCGATCGAGGCGGGACTTCAACTCGAAGCGCCATTCATTGCGGCCGTTATCGGCGAGGGAATGTCAGGCGGGGCCATCGCCATCGCCGCAGCCAACCGCATTTATATGTTGGAACACGCCATCTATTCCGTGATTTCGCCGGAAGGCGCCTCTTCCATTCTGTGGCGTTCCGCCGACAAGGCGCAGGAAGCCGCCACTGCGTTGAAGATCACGGCCAAGGACCTTCTGGACCTGAAACTCATCGATGCCATCGTGCCCGAGCCGGAAGGCGGCGCTCATCGCGCCCCTTCGGAGGCCATCGATGCGGTGGGGGATCGGATCGCCCGCGGCTTGGCCGAACTGGACGGCCAGAACGGCGAACAGCTCAAGCGCGCCCGGCGGGAGAAATTTCTGGCGATGGGGCGTAATCTATAGCCGCTTGCGAAATCGCCGGCCACGCCATCCTCAATGAGTCAGACCAGCGCCCCGTGACAGTGTTTGTATTTCCTGCCGGAACCGCAGGGGCAGGGCGCGTTGCGTTGGACTTTTGCCCAGGTGGCGGGATTGTTGGGGTCCGCCTTCCCCGCAGGCACATGGGTGAAGCCGGCTGCGGCCAGGCCCGCCACCTCGTCTTCTCCCGTCAAGGGGTCGATATGGCTTGCCTGCATGACCAGCGGACGCGGCGCCAACGGCGGCGGCGGTTCGCCCGTCGAAATCTGCACATGCATCAGTTGCTCGGCCACGTCGCTGCGAAGCTTGGCCAATAGGCCCTCGAACAATTCAAAAGCCTCGCTTTTGTATTCGTTGAGCGGATCGCGCTGGCCATAGCCGCGCAGGCCCACATATTGCCGCAAATGGTCGAGATTGACGATATGTTCGCGCCAATTTGTATCCAGCGTTTGGAGGAGGATGGCCTTTTCCACATAGCGGGTGATGTCGAGGCCAAAATTGGCGGCACGTTCGGCGGCCCGGGCTTCGACGGCCTTGAGTATGCGTTCGTGGACTTCCTCGTCGGCGATCCCTTCTTCCTTGGTCCAATCGACGATCGGCAGGTCGAGCGCAAAAATCTTTTGCACTTCATCTTTGAGGCCGGTGGCGTCCCATTGCTCGGCATAGGCCTTTTCCGGGATGTGGCGGGAGACGAGATCTTCGGTCACTTCCTCGCGGAAATCGGCGATCTGGTCGGATACATCGTCCGATGACATGATCTCCCGCCGCTGCTCGAAGATCACCTTGCGCTGGTCGTTCAGGACGTCGTCATATTTGAGGATGTTCTTGCGGATCTCGAAGTTGCGGGCTTCGACCTTCTGCTGGGCTTTTTCCAGGGCCTTGTTCACCCACGGATGGGTGATGGCTTCGCCCGGTTCCAGGCCCAGGCGGGTAAGGATGGCATCCATGCGCTCGGAACCGAAGATGCGCATCAAATCGTCCTGAAGGGAGAGGAAGAATTTGGAGGCGCCGGGATCGCCTTGGCGTCCGGAGCGGCCCCGCAGCTGATTGTCGATGCGGCGACTTTCATGCCGTTCGGTGCCGATCACGTAAAGGCCGCCGGCGGCGAGGGCCTTTTCTTTATTGGCGGCGACCTCGTCTTTGATCACCTTGGCCTTTTCCTCCCGCTCGCCCGGATCGCTGATGGCCGCTAGCTCGTGGCGGATGCGCATCTCGGCGTTACCGCCCAACTGGATGTCGGTGCCGCGCCCGGCCATGTTGGTGGCGATGGTGATGGCGCCGGCGACGCCCGCCTGAGAGACGATGAATGCCTCCTGCTCGTGATAGCGGGCATTCAGGACATTGTGAGGCACGCGGCGCTTCTTAAGCAAACCGGAAAGCTGTTCGGACTTTTCGATGGAAGTGGTGCCCACCAGCACCGGCTGGCCCTTGGCGCGGCAGATTTCGACCAGCTTGATGATCGCCTCGTTCTTCTCGTCGGCGGAACGGTAAACCTCGTCGTCCTGGTCGAGGCGGGCCACCGGCACGTTGGTGGGAATGTCGCGGACGTCAAGCTGGTAGATGTCCATGAACTCCGCCGCTTCCGTCATGGCGGTGCCGGTCATGCCGGCCAGCTTGTCGTAGAGACGAAAATAATTCTGGAAGGTGATGGAGGCCAAGGTCACATTCTCGGGCTGAACGGTGACATTTTCCTTGGCTTCCAGCGCCTGATGCAGGCCTTCGGAATAGCGCCGGCCCTCCATCATGCGACCGGTGAACTCGTCAATGATGACCACCTGATCGGTCTTGACGATGTAATCCTTGTCGCGATGGAACAGACAGTGGGCCTTCAGCGCCTGGTTGACGTGGTGGACGACCGAAATGTTCTCGGTGTCATAAAGGTCGCCATGGACCAGAAGGCCCGCACCGCGTAAAAGCTGAACCATATGCTCGGCGCCGGGTTCGGTGAGCGTCACCTGGCGGGCCTTCTCATCCACTTCGTAGTCGTCCTTGGCAAGGCCGGACATGGTGGCATCCACTGCCTTGTACATTTCCGTAAGGTCGGTGGTCGGACCTGAAATGATCAAGGGCGTGCGCGCCTCGTCTACGAGGATCGAGTCCACTTCGTCGACGATGGCATAGGCATGGCCCCGCTGGGCCATGGTGTTGAGCGCGTATTTCATGTTGTCGCGCAGATAATCGAAGCCAAATTCGTTATTGGTGCCGTAGGTGACATCGGCGGCATAGGCTTCGCGCCGTTCCTCGTCGGTAAGGCCGTGGACGATGCAGCCCACCGTCAGTCCCAGAAAGCGATAGACTTGGCCCATCCATTCGCTGTC
>JBOHKF010000010.1:0-3950 GCA_050729015.1 Rhizomicrobium sp.
AGGTAAAGTCGCAGTTCCTGGCCAATATGAGCCACGAGCTTCGTACGCCACTCAATGCGATCATCGGTTTCTCCGATCTTTTGCAGAATCAGATGTTCGGGCCCTTGCAGAAGCAATATCAGGACTATGCCACCATCATCCACGAGTCGGGCAACCATCTGCTCAATCTCGTCTCAGACCTTCTCGACATCGCCAAGATAGAAGCCGGAAGGTTCGTTCTCGACTTCCAGCCCATCGAGCTGGACGAAAGCGTGGCCTATTGCCTGCGCCTGATCAAGAGCCGCGCCGACGAGCGGGGGGTTCGGCTGGTGAGCCTGCTTCCCGACCAGCGCATATCCTTCTCGGCCGACCAGCGGGCGTTCCGCCAGATCCTGATCAACCTGCTCTCCAATGCGGTGAAATTTTCCCGGCCAGGCGGCGAGGTCGAGGTGAGCGCGACAGTCGCCGGCCAAAGGCTTTCCTTCTCGGTGCGCGACCATGGCATCGGTATGTCGGAAGGCCTTTTGTCGCGGGTTGGCCGTCCGTTCGAGCAGGCAATCAACGATCCCGTGCATGCCCGTCAGGGCACGGGGCTGGGACTGTCCCTGGTGCGCGCGCTGGTGCTCCAGCACGGGGGCACGCTCGAAATCGAAAGCCACGAGGGCCGGGGCACTTTGGTGACCTGCGACCTGCCGCTCGCTCAGGCCATGACCGACCGGGCCGCCTAGAACGGCTCGCGATTTCAAAGAATCGGCGATCCACCTTAAGTATTTGTTTAGTCGCAATTCGGCAGGGAAACCGGTCGTCACTTTATCCTGGAATTGCTCCCGGACCCGGCCCGCGAGGCGTTCAACAAAAGCTTCCTGTCATGTTATTCCTGAAGGCATGCTCGAGCAGGCTTTCCGGCTTCATGCCCAGGGACGATTTACCGAAGCCGAACGCGCCTATCAGGACGCGATCCGGCTCGATCCCGGCAACGTTCAGGCGCTGCATCTCTTGGGCGTGCTCCGGCTGCAGCGGGGAGAGACCGGTCCCGCCATCGCGTTGATGTGCCGCTCTCTCGCCATCGAACCTCGGCAAGCCTTGGCTCAACGCGATCTGGGCAACGCCTATCAACAGGCAGGGCGGCCCGACGATGCGCTCTCAAGTTACGACCGGGCGCTGGCGCTCAAACCGGAGATGGCCGATGCCCACAACAATCGAGGAATTTGCTTGGCGGCCTTGGGCCGGACGGGGGAGGCGGTGACGGCCTACGGGCGCGCCATCGCGCTCAAGCCGGATTATGCGCAGGCCTACAACAATCGGGGCACCGCCCTTTCCAGCCTCAGGCGCCTTTCCGAAGCGGTCGCCGATTTCGACAACGCGGTCGCCCTCAAGGCCGACTATATCAAGGCTTACAACAATCGCGGCGCGGCGCTGGTGGATTTGAACCGGTTGGCTGACGCGCTTGCCGACCATGACCGCGCCATCTCATTGGCGCCGGAGGAAGTGGACTCGCATGTGAAGCGGGCTGGCGTGCTGGTGCGCCTGGGACGGCAGGGCGAGGCGCTTGAAAGCTACGATCGCGCCGTCGCGCTCGACCCGCATTCGGCCGACGCGCACGATGGCCGCGCCACCACCCTCACCCTGTTGCAGCGGCCTGTTGAGGCACTCGAAAGCGCGGCGGCGGCGCTGGCGCTCAATCCGTCCTCGTCTGCCTTCCACAACAATCGCGGCAGCGCGCTTGCCGCTTTGGGACGCGCCGACGAGGCGTTGCAAAGCTTTGCCAAGGCGCTATCGCTCGATCCCCACTCCGCCACCGCGCTCAGCAATCGCGCCACCTGCCTGTCCATGACCGGCCGCGCGCAAGAGGGCCTGGCAAGCCTGGATCGCGCCCTCGAGCTGATGCCGAACCTCACCCAGGGACACATCAATCGCGGCAACATCCTCAGCGATCTCAAGCGGTATGACGACGCGCTTGCGAGTTTCGAGCGGGCGCTTTGCCTCAGTCCCGATTCTGCAGATGGGCATTTCGGGCGGGCGACAACGCTGTTGCGCCAGGGCCGCTTTGCCGAAGGCTGGCCCCCCTATGAATGGCGCAAGAAGCGCGTGAGCGCCGATGCTTTTCACGCCCAGGGACGGCCGGAATGGACCGGCCGGGAACGCCTCGAAGGCAAGATTGTGTTCGTCGAAGCCGAGCAGGGCCTGGGTGACTGCATCCAATTCTGCCGCTATGTGCCCCTCTTGGCCGATTTGGGGGCCCGGGTGACGATGACGGTGCGGGGCGGCCAAAAGAGGCTTCTCAGGTCCCTCGACCCCCGGGTGGAAATTCTGGACGCCGGCACGCTTCCTTCCGCCTTCGATTACCACATGGCGCTGTTGAGCCTGCCGCTCGCGTTCGAAACCCGCGTCGTGAATATTCCGGCGCGCACGCCCTATCTTCGGGCTTCGCCTGAGCGGAGCGAATATTGGCGGCAAAGGCTGGGCGGTCGTGGGTTGAAGGTCGGAATTGCCTGGCAGGGCTCGGCCTATAGCGCAAGCCGCTCCTTCCCCCTTTCCGACGCCATCGCGCTCGCAAGCGTTCCTCACGTCAGACTGATCAGCCTGCAAAAAGACGCAGGCCTTGAGCAGTTGAGTGCCCTTCCATCCGGCATGACGGTCGAAGGGCCGGGCGCGGATTATCTGGGCGGGGATTTCGCCGAGACCGCAGCGATCATCGACGCTTTGGACCTGGTCATCAGTTGCGACACGGCCATGCTCCATCTGGCAGGGGCGATGAAAAGGCCGGTGTGGGCGGCGCTCGCCCATGCGGCCGACTGGCGGTGGCTGCAGGACGGCAACGAGACCCCCTGGTATCCGGGCATGAGGCTTTTCCGGCAGGCCGGCCGCGGCGAATGGCGAGGCGTTTTCGAAGCCATGCGCAGGGAACTCGAACGGTTTGACCATTTCGCGCCGCGGCGATGAGCCTCGTCATACAGGGTTGGATTGGGCCCTTAGCCGAACCCGTTAATCCGATGGGTTCTGAGCTATCCGAATGCTCGTCGTCGCGGCGCTAGCTGCATAACGCGCGAATCGTTTCCACGATCCGGAAATCGGCCAGAATCCCGGCTATCAACTGGTGAGATTGATGGTGGTGGCCTCGCGCGGGACCATGTAGATCACGGCGGAAAGATTGAACGGCCCCAGCCCCAGAAAATCGAATATCGGCGCGTAGGCGTCGCTCGCCTCGCTCAGGACCAGGCTGGTGTTGGCCACGTCGAGATCGGGCGGCACGGTGATCGGGGCTCCCTGGGTGCGCGAAGGCGTATTCAGGCTTTGGCTCCAGGTCACCGTGGCATGACCGCCGGAGTCGATGGTGACCAGGGAAATCACCACTTTTGGGCTCGCACCGCCATAAGGAGCGAGAATCTGCGTCGCCGCATTCAGGATGTCCGGCAACTGGCTCGACGCGCTGAGGGTGGTGTATTGCGAAACGATGGTGGCCACGGTGGTCGCGGTGAGAGCCACCTGCCGATTGAGGGTGACGCCTTCCGTCAGCTCTACGCCGCCGAAATAGAGCAACAGAAGAACCGGCAAGATGAGCGCGAATTCGATCGCCGCGATGCCCAAATTGTCGCGCGACAGGCGTCTCAACTCTCTCACCAGCGCCTCCTCAATAGGGTTCGTTGCGGAAGACCGCCGTGCCGACCAGCAGGCGGTTGTTCCCGCTCATGTTGGAGAGATTGAATCCCAGCGGGCCCAGCACCACCGGCCACTGATAAAAAACTTGCAGAAGAACGATGTCTCCCGGCCCGCCCATGTTGTAATTCATGCTGCCGGCGTTGAACTGTCCCGCCCGAAGCGGGCTCATCTGGGTCATGCCGGAAAAGGAACCGAAGGTCTGAACGTTCACGTAAAGGCCGGAACAACTGAACAACGCCGCGGCATTGGCGCAGACATTCTGCTGGAATTGGCTGGCGGAGAGATTCTGGTCCTGGGCCTGGCCGGTCATG
>JBOHKF010000011.1:0-3364 GCA_050729015.1 Rhizomicrobium sp.
GTTTCGGGGCCCCGGGGGAATGGCTCATGGAATGGAATCCCCAGCATGGAATTTTCCAGGAACCGGCGCATTCTGGCCTTGTGGCTGGCGCGCCTTCCCACCGATCGGCTCACGCGTCGCTCGCCGGCTGAAGGCGCGCTGGCGATCGCGGCAAGCGCCAACAACGCGCTCTATATCCATGCCTTGAACCGGGAGGCGGAGCGACAAGGGCTTTATCGCGGCCAGCCTCTGGCCAATGCGCGCGCCATGGTCGAGAGGCTTGCAGTCCTTCCGGCCGATGAAAAGCAGGACTTGGACTTGCTGAAGGCCCTTGCCCAATGGTGCGAGCGCTTCACGCCTTTGGTGGCGCCGGATCCTCCCGACGGATTGCTCTTGGACATCACCGGTGCCGCCCATCTTTTCGGGGGCGAGGAAAGGCTTCTGGCCGAAGCGTGCGCGAGATTGAAAAAGCAAGGCTTCTGCGTCCACGGCGCCGTCGCCGGCTCCTCGCTTGCGGCCCGCGCCTTTGCCCGCCATGCCGGTGACATTGTTTCTCCGCCGGGTGAGGACGAACGGTTGCTGGCGCCGCTTCCCATCGCGGCCTTGGATTGTGGAGAAGAAACTCTGCGCGTCTTAAGACGCGCCGGCCTCAAGACCATCGCCCAGGTGGCCGGCCGGGGCCGCGCCGAGCTTTGCTCCCGCCTGGGCGCCGATTTCACGGCCCGGCTGGATGTGATGCTGGGCATGGAAGAAAAGCCGCTTTCTCCCTTAAGGCCCCTGCCCCAATTCCGCGCCGAGCAGCGTTTCGCCGAACCGATAACGACGCCAAGCGCCATCGAAGAAAGCCTGGGAATGCTCGCTCTGTCTCTAGGCCGTATCCTGGAGCGGGAAGGCCAGGGCTTGCGTCTGCTGGAAGCCTTTTTCTTCCGCGCCGACGGCAAGGTGGTACGGCTCTCCGTCAGAACCGGCGCGCCTTTGCGCGATCCGCGAACCATGCGCACGCTGCTGAAGCAAAAGCTCGAGGCGCTTGCCGATCCCCTGGACCCCGGCTTCGGATTCGATCTGATCCGGCTCGAAGCCTCGCTTGCCGAAAAGACGCAACCGGGCGTTCTTTCATTCGACGAGGACGAGAATGCCCGCCGCCAGATCGGCTTTCTGCTGGACCGGCTGTCGGCGCGTTTCGGTGCCACACAGGTAGAACGTTTCGTGCCCCAGGACACCCATATTCCCGAAGCGCAAAGCGCGGCGATCCCGGCGCAAACGGGGGATTTCAGGGGCGTCTGGAAGCGCCAAAGCCGCGCCGGCGATCCGCCCTTGCGGCCCTTGCGGCTTTTCGCAAGGCCGGAAGAGATCAAGGCGCCCTTGTTCGAAGTGCCCGATGGACCGCCGCGTCGCTTTTCCTGGCGTCAGGCCCGGTTTCATGTCCGCCGCGCCGAGGGCCCGGAACGCATCGCCATGGAATGGTGGAAGAGCCACGGTGTCGCCCGCGATTATTTCCGCGTCGAAACCGTCCAGGGACTGCGCTTCTGGCTTTATCGCGACGGCCATGATCCCGGTTTTCACCCCAAATGGTATTTGCAGGGAATTTTCGCGTGAGCTATGCCGAGCTTGCCGTCACCACCAATTTCTCCTTCCTGAGAGGCGCGTCCCACCCTCAGGAATTCGTGACGCGCGCGGCCGAGCTTGGCTATGCCGCCATCGGCATCGCCGACCGCAACAGCCTGGCGGGGGCGGTGCGCGCCTATGAAGGCTGGACGAACCTCGCCCCTCCGACCCGCCCTCGCCTTCTGATCGGAGCGCGGCTTTGCTTCCGCGACGGCACGCCCGACATCCTGGCCTATCCCAAGGACAGGAAGGCCTATGCGCGGCTCTGCCGGCTACTTTCCATCGGCAAGCTGCGGGCGCCAAAGGGCGAATGCTTCCTGAACTTCCCCGATCTCATGGACCATCGGCGGGGCCTGCTCCTCATTCTCATGCCGGAACTCTCCGCAAAGAGGACGATGGCGCAAATTCTCGCAGCCTTGGGAAAAGCCGATCTCTGGCTTGCCGCCTCCATGCTCTATACCGGCGAGGATCGCCGCCGCCTCCTCGATCTCAAGCGGATCGGCCGCCAGACCGGCACGGCTTTGATCGCGGTCAACGACGTCTTTTATCACGAACCCGCAAGACGGGATTTGCAGGACGTTGTCACCTGCATTCGCGAGCATGTCGGCTTGGAGAAAGCCGGCTTTCTGCTGCATGCCAATGCCGAGCGTCACCTGAAGAACCCCCAGGAGATGGCGCGGCTGTTTCAAGCCTGTCCCGAAGCCGTGATCGAGACATTGCGCTTTGCCGGACGCATAGGTTTCACTCTGGATCAACTGGGCCAGCGCTATCCCCGCGAGCCGGTGCCCAGAGGCAAGACGCCGGATGGCTATTTGCGCCAACTTACCGAAGCCGGTCTCAAGGCGCGTTACGCTTCGGGCGTGCCGGCTTTCGTAAGCGAGACGGCGGAAAAGGAACTGCGCTTCATCGCCGACCGCCGCATCGCCCATTATTTCCTGACCGTGCGCGACATCGTCCAATTCGCGAGAGGCCGCGGCATTCTTTGCCAGGGCCGCGGCTCGGCCGCCAATTCCGTGGTCTGTTACGCGCTCAAAATCACGGCCGTGGATCCCGTCAAGATCGATTTGCTGTTCGAACGGTTTCTCAGCACCGAACGTCACGAACCTCCGGATATAGACGTGGATTTCGAGCACGAACGCCGCGAGGAAGTGATTCAATATATCTATCGCCGCTACGGCCATCGCCGCGCCGCCCTCACCGCCACCGTGATCCGCTATCGCCCCAAGAGCGCCATCCGTGAGGTGGGCAAGGTGTTCGGCTTGACCGCGGACGTGACCGGAAAATTGGCCGGCGCCGGGTGGGGTCGTTACGGCAGGGCGTCGGGCGAAGACCGGGTCCGCCATGGCGAGCATGAGGGCGAGCATGATCCTCTCAATCCCCGGCTGCGCCGGGCGCTGGATTTCGCCAACCGCCTGATCGGCTTTCCGCGCCATCTTTCCCAGCATGTCGGCGGCTTCGTGCTGACGCGCGACAAGCTCGATTGGACCGTGCCCATCGGCCCCGCCGCCATGAAGGACCGGTTCTTCATCGAATGGGACAAGGACGATCTCGACACCCTTAAAATCATGAAAGTGGATGTGCTGGCGCTGGGCATGCTCACCTGCGTGCGCAAGGCCTTCGATCTCATTAACGCCTATGACCGCGCCAAGCGGGAGACATTGGCTCTTGCCACCGTGCCCACGGAAGACCCCGCGGTTTACGAGATGCTTTGCCGGGCCGATGCCATCGGCGTCTTCCAGGTTGAAAGCCGGGCTCAGATGAACATGCTGCCTCGCTTACG
>JBOHKF010000012.1:0-4465 GCA_050729015.1 Rhizomicrobium sp.
TCCCGAACAGATTATGGCGTGGGCGCCCGATGACATCGATCGCCAAACCACGGCGATCCGGAATCTGGCCAAACCGACCTGGGTCGCGGAAGTGGAGAAATTGTTGGTCGGGTTCGCGGACTTGGAACCGACCGGCCATCTGGATCGTCTATTTGTCCATGCCGACTATCAACGGCAAGGCGTTGGCAGCGTCCTATTATCGCGCGTTGAAACGGCGGCGAAAGAACGTGGCCTGAAGCGGCTATCTTCCGAAGTAAGCATAACCGCGCTGGCCTTCTTCACACATCGTGACTTCAGGATCGTTTGTCCACAGACCGTAACCGTCAGAGGGCAGCAGTTCCTGAACTACCGGATGGAAAAGAATCTGGATTCGAAATAGGCCGCAAACCGGGAGCGCAGAATGGTCCGGCAGGGCCGTGTGTCCAAACCGCGACTCGGGTCTTGAGTTAGCAGGGCGCATCGCCTTAAAGGGCCCGGCGCCCGCCCTTGATCGCTTCGTGATGGCGGATCACTTCCTTGACAATAAAGGCCAGGAACTGTTCGGCGAAATCGGGATCGAGCTTGGCGGCTTTGGCAAGCGCCCTCAGTCGCGCGATCTGCACCTGCTCGCGCTCCGTGTCCGCAGGAGGCAAGCCGCGCGCGGCCTTGTATTCGCCCACCGCCTGGGTGCATTTGAAGCGCTCGGCCAGAAGATGCACCAGAGCCGCGTCGATATTGTCTATGCTGTCCCTGAGGCGCAGAAGTTCCGGATGGGTCGCGGCCATGTTGCCCCTTTCTCCCGCTTTGCCCGTCCACGCTTCTTAAGCGAACGCCCGTCTTTCGCCAAGTTCCAACGGCATGACCGTTAACCGGCACGCTTTTTGGCGAAGACAGAGGCAGGCCCTCGTGCCTATACTTTCCCGGTCGGGAGCTGTGGGGGCGGCCTCACGCGGAGATCATCGCGCGGAGCCGGGAGCGATGGCGAAAAAGCATCTCCTTTGGGTGCTGCTGCTTGGCCTGATGGCAGGCGGGTGCGCGGCGGATAATGACAAGGAAGCCCAGCTCGCCGACGATCCGCTCGAGCCCATGAACCGCTTCTTCTTCGATTTCAACCAGAGGCTCGACCGCCATGCCGCCCTTCCGGCCGCCAGCTTCTATGCCGACAATGTCCCCAAAACCATCCGCGGCAATGTCCACAATGTCCTGGTAAATTTGGGGGGCACGATCACGGTCGCCAACGATATTCTGGAAGCGGATTTCAACAAGGCCGGCGTGGCAGCGGCGCGCTTCGCGATCAACAGCATAATCGGCGTGGCGGGCATTTTCGACGTCGCCACCGGATGGGGGTTTCCCCAGCGCAGCCGCGATTTCGGCGAAACTCTGGGCGTTTATGGCATCGGCCAAGGTCCCTACCTGGTTCTGCCTTTTCGCGGGCCCAGTTCGGTCAGGGACTTCTCGGCCAGCTATGTCGATGGATATTTCTCGCCCATCCGGCTTTTGCACTATAGCGACAGCGCCTATGTGGGCCTGATCCATTCCAGCCTCGGCTCGGTGGATACGCGCTCGGCCAACATCGTGACCTACCGGGACATCGAGCGCGCCTCGGTCGATTATTATGCAACCATGCGCGACTATTACCGCCAGCGCCGGGAGCGCGAGGTCGAGGACAAGGCGGTCGAAACCGGCGACCTTCCGGATTTCTAGCTGCGCGCCGGTCCTGGGCGTAACGCCGCCGCCTCTGCTTCCATCGCCGGGGATGATGTTCTAAGCATCCCGCCGATGCCAGCCCCCACCTCCATTCCGGTCATCGAACGCATCGTCGTCTTCTGCTGCCACTGGAAGGGGGCGGTGACGCTTGCAGCATTTCTGCTGGCGCTGGCGGCCGGTTTCTATACGGCCACCCACTTCGCCATGAACAGCAACAGCGAAACCCTGATCTCCGCCAACGTGAGCTGGCGCAAGCGCCAGTTGCGGTTCGACCGCCTGTTCCCGCAGCAATCCGGCCTGATTCTGGTGGTGATTGACGGCGCGACGCCGGAACTTGCGGAAGCTGCCGCCTCGGCCCTGGAGGCGCGCCTTTCCAGAGACAAGGCGTTGTTCCCGGATGTCGAGCGTCCCGATGGCGGACCGTTCTTCAATCGCAACGGCCTGTTGTTCCTGCCGCTCAAGGATGTGGAGGCGACGACTGGGCAATTGTTCAAGGCACAGCCCTTGCTGGGGCCCCTTGCGCAGGACCCCTCCCTGCGCGGGGTGATGGATGGCCTTTCGACCGCCCTTTTGGGCGTGGCGCAAAGCCAGGCGAAGCTTTCGGATCTGGCTCGGCCGCTCGCGAGCTTCGGCCGCGTCTTCGCCGCCGCCGCCAAAGGCACGACCGCCTATCTCTCCTGGCGGGCGCTGATCACCCCAAGCCCTGCAAACCCCGGAGAGACCCGCCGCTTCGTCGAGACAAAGCCCAAGCTGAATTACAACCGGCTCGAGCCGGGCGCCCGGGCCGAAGCGGCCATCCGCGGCGCTGCCCGGCAATTGAATCTCGATCCCCGGCACGGGGTGCGCGTGCGCCTGACCGGCGACGTTCCGCTTACCGACGAGGAGTTCGCTTCCTTGACCGATCGCCTGTGGCTGATGGTGACGGCGATGCTGGCCGGCGTGCTCGCCACGCTGTGGCTGGCAGTCCGTTCCTTCAGGATCATTGCCGCAATCCTGGCGACCTTGGTCGCCGGCCTCGTCATCACCATGGGGCTGGGACTTCTCTTCGTGGGCGTCTTCAATATCATTTCCATTGCCTTCGTCGCCCTCTTCGTGGGCCTGGGCGTCGACTTCGGCATCCAGTTCTCGGTGCGCTATCGGGCGGAGCGATTCACCCACCCCGACATCCGCGAGGCGCTCTGCCATGCCGGCCGCACGGTGGGCTTGCCGCTGGCGCTGGCTGCGGCCGCCACGGCGGTCGGCTTCTTCTCCTTCCTTCCCACCAATTACACCGGAGTTGCGGAGCTGGGCCTGATCGCGGGAACCGGGATGATCGTGGCTTTTGTGACCTCGATCACGCTCCTGCCGGCGCTCTTGATGCTCCTTCATCCCGAGGGCGAGGCGGCCGACGTGGGCTTTGCCGGATTGGCGGTGGTGGACCGGTACCTCGCCCATCACCGGGGCACCATCCTCAGGATAGCGGGCGCGGCGGCGGTGGTTTGCGCCGGCCTCGCGTTCCTGCTGCGCTTCGATTCCAACCCGCTGGATCTCCGCAGCCCGCGGCTGGAAGCCGTTTCCACCCTGTTCGACTTGATGCGCAATCCGGAGACCTCGCCCGATACCGTCAATGTCCTGGCACCCTCGCTTGGCAAGGCGGATGCGATTGCCAAGCGCCTGTCCGGCCTTCCGGGCGTCGCCCAGGCGCTCACGCTGACGAGCTTCGTGCCCGACGACCAGCCGAAGAAACTGGCCGTGATCCGCGATGCCGGCAACATTCTGGAGTCAACCCTCGATCCCATCGAGGTGAGGGCGCCTCCCACGGACTCCGAAGTCGTTGCGAGTCTGACGGCAACCGCGCAGAAACTGCGAGAGGCGGCAGGGACCGCGAAAGGTTCCCCCTCGTCTCACGCGCTGGCGCTCGCGCAGTCCCTCGACAACCTGGCGAAAGGGCCTCGGGAGAACCGCGTTCGAGCCCAAGACGCCATCGTGCCGGGACTCAAGACCATGCTTCGGCAATTGTCGGATCTGCTCAACCCCGGCTCCGTCACCCTTGCCACGCTGCCCCGAGCGATGACGCGAGCCTGGATCGCCCCGGGCGGGGTTGCCCGCATCCAGGTCTTTCCCAAAGACACCACCAACGACACCGATGCTCTTACCGCCTTTTCCAAGAAAGTCCTCAAAGTGGCTCCCGATGCCACCGGAGAACCCATCTCGATCCGGGAGTCGGGCCGAACCATCGTACGGGCCTTCATCCAGGCCGGCATTCTTTCCTTCATCGCCATCGTCGTGCTGTTGATGGCGGTGCTGCGAAGGGCGGCCGACGTGGCCCGCACTCTGGCCCCGCTGATCCTTGCGGGGCTCCTGACCGTGGGAAGCTGCGTCATTCTCGGTCTGAAACTCAATTTCGCCAACATCATCGCGCTTCCACTGCTTCTGGGCGTGGGCGTCGCCTTCAATATTTATTTTGTCGTCGCCTGGCGGGCGGGGGCGCGCCATTTCCTGCAATCCAGCCTGGCCAGGGCGGTGATCTTCAGCGCGGCCACCACCGCGTCCGGGTTCGGCACCCTCTGGCTCTCGCGCCATCCCGGCACGGCCAGCATGGGGGAATTGCTGATGATCTCGCTGTTCTGGACCTTGCTGACCACGCTGCTGGTTTCACCCGCGCTCCTGGGACCGCCGCCGCCGCGCAAGGAACGCGCCCACGAACGGCTAATCTGAGCAACGCGCCGCGAACCTTGGTGATAGGCGCGGGATCGAGGCGGGCACTCAAGTCCCTAAGAGCTACTCCAACGCCTGGTCG
>JBOHKF010000013.1:0-1951 GCA_050729015.1 Rhizomicrobium sp.
ATTCCAAATGGAGACCCGCCTGGAATTGCTCTAACGAGGAGTAAAACATGAATCAAAACATGAATCGTTTGATGATCGTCGCGGCCGCAGCGATGGTGGCGCCGATGGCAGGCTTGGCCCATGCCCAAACCATGTCCAGCCAGGATCTGATCGCCCAGGCGGTATCGGCCGCGCCGGAAGAATTGCGCGCCGGCGCGACGGTGGTGAATTACGCCCCCAATGGCGATCCGGTAGTCCTGCGCCAAGGCACCAACGGCATTGTCTGCACGCCCAACCGGAGCAAGACCAGCTATTCCGTCCAATGCTACGCCAAGGTCTTGAGAGGCCAGCGCGACCTGCAGGCCAAGGAGCGGGCTGAGGGCAAGGATCCCAAAACCGTCGCGGCCGATGTCAAGGCGGCGATCGAGTCCGGAAAGCTACCGAGCACGCCGCTTGGCACGGCGATGTACTCGCTGTCGGGAAAGACCCAGGCCAGCGCCAGAGGCATGTGGGTGATCCTCGTGCCGGGCATGACGGCGCAAGAGAGCGGCCTTCCCACCAAGCCCACCGCGGCCGGCACACCATGGCTGATGCGGGCCGGGACGCCGGCGGCGCACATTCACATTCCGCAGGCGCCCGCAGCCGGCTGACCCCGACGCGAAGCCGCGCGAAGAGAGCGATGGATCGGCCTCCAAAGGAGCCGGTCCAAATCCTCGCCCGCGAGCTACGCCAGGCGGCCATCCAGGATTTCAAGCGCGGCCTCGGCGCCATCGGCCAGATAGTAGAGCTTGAGCACCTTTTCGCGCGCGAAGCCGCGCGCGACGGTCGCGTGCAGCATGGCATCCAGGGCATCGAAATAGCCTTTCATATTGACCACGACGATGGGCTTTTCATGGACCCCCAGTTGGGCCTCGGTGGCCACTTCGAAGAATTCATCGAAGGTGCCCAAGCCCCCGGGCAGCACCACGAACGCATCCGACATGCCCAACATCAGCGCCTTTCGCTCCTGAATGCGCGGCGTGACGATCAACTTCTCCTCCGCCGAGATCGGAGGTTCCAGTGCCTGAAGAAAGGCGGGAATGATTCCCTGGACTGGCGCGCCACCCGCCTGCGCGGCCTTGGCGACGTCGCCCATCAACCCATTGCCGCCGCCGCCGAACACCAGCGACCAGCCCAGGCGCGCGATACCCGAGCCGATCTCGCGCGCCAGGTCCCGAAAGGCCGGATCGTCGCCGAAAGACGAACCGCAAAAGACGCAAATGGCGTGACGGCGCTTGTTGTCCATGTCGCGATTGGGGTTGCGCGGGGAGCGTCACCTACCTAAACAGGTCCGGTCCTTTTTCCAAGTGCGGCCGGCGTCGGGGCCGCTCTGCCACCAACGGAGACCGCCGTGCCCCGACGGCACCTGATGCTGTGGCTGATGGCTCTTGGCGCGATCGCGATTGCCGCTCTCATCGCGGGCTATGTGACCTTCGGCGGCGCCAACATGGGACGTTAAGCGATGGCCCGCGCCGCAGTTGAGGAAGGTGAGGGCGCGCCGTCCTTCCGGCCGCTGTGGACGTTGATGCCCTATCTTTGGCCCAAGGGTCGGCCGGACCTTCGGGCCCGGGTGATCGTCTCGGTCCTGTTCCTGATTCTCGCCACCGGCATCACCAGCGTCTCGCCCCTGCTCTTCGGTTGGGCGGTGGATCGCCTGCGGCCGACCCCCGCCAACATCGCCGTCGGCACGGTGATGGCGCTGATTGCCGCCTATGTGGTGTCGCGTATTTTGATGCAGGGCTTCGCCCAATTGCGCGACGGCGTGTTCGCCAAGGTCCAGTACCACGCGATGCGGGAAGTGGCGGTCGAAACCTTCGCCCATGTCCACACGCTTTCGCTTCGCTTCCATCTCGAGCGCAAGACGGGAGGGCTGTCGCGGGTCATCGAACGCGGCACCAAGGGCATCGATACCCTTCTGTCCTTTGCCTTGTTC
>JBOHKF010000014.1:0-3639 GCA_050729015.1 Rhizomicrobium sp.
CTGGTGATATGCGCCGGCATCGGCGTCACCTATGGCCTTGCCGGCCTGTTCGGCATCGCCATCGCAGTTTCCACCATGCTGGCCCTGGCGGGCATGATCGTCGCCCTGGACGCCTTCGGTCCGGTTACCGACAATGCGGGCGGCATCGCCGAAATGTCGGGCCTCGAGGGGGAAGTGCGCAAGACCACCGATGCGCTCGACGCCGTCGGCAACACCACCAAGGCGGTGACCAAAGGCTATGCCATCGGTTCGGCCGCGCTCGGCGCCTTGGTGCTGTTTGCGGCCTATACCCAGGACCTCCATTATTTTATGGCGGGGGGCGGGGCCCGCTTTCACTATTTCGCCGACGTGACCGCTATCGACTTTACCCTTTCCAACCCCTTCGTGGTGATCGGGCTCCTCCTGGGAGGGCTCCTTCCCTATCTGTTCGGCGGCATCGCCATGACCGCGGTTGGCCGGGCGGCGGGCGCGGTGGTGGAGGAAGTGCGCACGCAATTCCGGGAAATGCCGGGCATCATGAAAGGCACGCAAAAGCCGCTCTATGGCCGGGCGGTGGACATGCTGACCAAGGCCGCCATTCGCGAGATGATCGTGCCTTCGCTGTTGCCGGTCTTGTCGCCGATCGTGGTGTTTGTGGTGATGGACTGGGTCGCGGGTAAGGCCGAAGCCTTCTCAACCCTGGGTGCGATGCTTCTGGGCGTGATCGTCACCGGGTTCTTCGTGGCCGTCTCCATGACCTCCGGCGGCGGGGCATGGGACAACGCCAAGAAATTCATCGAGGATGGCCATTTCGGCGGCAAGGGTTCCGACGCCCACAAAGCGGCGGTGACCGGCGATACGGTGGGCGATCCTTACAAGGACACGGCCGGTCCGGCGGTAAATCCCATGATCAAGATCACCAACATCGTGGCACTTTTGCTGTTGGCAGCCCTCGCCCAGTTCTGACCGGCGAAAAAGCGCGCCCGGCGCCCGCTTCGCACCATGTCCGGAAAACTGGGTCAGGGCAATCCGCCGCCAGTGGGCGGACCGCCGCCACTGCCGGGATTGGTTTCTTCCATATTGCCCTGGCTGGTGCCCGGCTGGGCGTTGAGCAATTGCTGCAGGAAGGTCAGTTCGCGGCCTCGCGTGGCGGTCTGGCGGGTTTCGAAGGAAATCACATGGCCATTCTTGAGGCTGAAATGGCGCAGGCTCATGACCTTGCCGCCCTTGTCGAAATAGATGGCCAGGATCTGCCGGCTGAGCACGGTGGGCTTGAAAAATGCCACCTGCTTTTCGGTCGAGGACACGTAATACCAGGCATCGTTTCCGAAACTGGCGGTGATCGAGGCGTTGCCAAGCCGGTCCTGCACCGTGGTCTTGGTGTCGGTTCCGGGCTTGATGCCGGACTCGAGTTGCGGATCGGGAAGATAGCCGCGCTGGTCTATGGTGGGCGCGCAGGCGATGAGAAGCGCACTTGCGCCAAGAAAGAGTCCGGCCAAGAATTTCATGGTTCCAAGACCTTTAAGCCCTCCCCAGCCTTCCTGCTATCCTAGGTCGTTTATCGCTGGCAAGAGAGAACCGGGCCAAACCGGCCCGACATGAGGCAAAGTTCATGTTGAGCCTGTTGCGCAAATCGGCGGCACGCAAGGAATTTGCCGGAAGGCTCCTGGCGCAATTGACCCTGCGCGCGCGCGATCCCATCTTCTTCCGTGCACTGAACGTGCCCGACACGATGGACGGACGGTTTGACATGGTGGCGCTTCACGGCTGGCTGGTGCTGGAGCGGCTCAAGGCCGCCGGCATGGAAGAGGCCGCCCAATCGCTCACCGATCGGATCTTCATGAGCTTCGACGATGCACTCAGGGAGCAGGGCACCGGCGACCTCGGCATGGGCCGGCGCATGAAGGCCTTCGCCGATGCTTTCTTCGGCCGGCTCGCGGCTTACGGCAACGCCAAGGATGAAACCATGCTGGCCGAGGCGCTAGGCAGAAACATCTGGCGCGGCGCGGCCCGGGAAGATCGCGTCGGCGAGCTTGCCGCTTATGTGACCGGCGCGCGCGCGCACCTGGCCGGGTGCGACATTGCCAGCGGCATGCTGGATTTCGGTCCCCTTCCATCCATGGACGACCGGCGGTGAGCGAGGACCTACCCGTCTCCCGATCCTATAATCTTGGCCACCTGGGCCAGGGCGGGGACGAGGTGCGCCTGGACTTTAGCGAAAGCGAGCGCCGGGACTTGGCGCGCTTTGCCGGCGTGATGGGAATCGAGGCTTTTGGGGCCTCGGTCGCGCTCGCAAAATCGTCCTCCGACCGCTTCCGGCTGGACTTTGCTCTCGATGCTCTGGTGGTGCAGGCTTGCGTGATAACCCTGGCGGAGCTTCGCAGCCCCGTCCAGCTCCGCTTCTGCCGCGAGCTGCATTACGCGCCGCTCTCGAAGGGGAATGATCCGGTCCAAGGGGTGCTGGAGGACGATCGCCCGGAGGAAATCGCGAGCCTCCACTATGACCTGGCCCTTCCCGTGATCGAGGAATTCGTCCTTAGCATCGATCCTTATCCCCGCGCTCCGGGGGTGGAGTTCCTGGCGCCAGCGCAGAAGGATATGCGGCCGCAAAGCCCGTTTGCCGCGCTTAACGCCTTGAAATCCGGGCGCTAACGGTCGCAGCCGCCTGCCTTCAGCTTGAATCCGAGCCCCCTTTCCGCTACCCACGCCGCCTGCCCGGACAACATCCGTGCTTCCAGGCTGTTCAAGGAGTTTCCCGCCATGGCGGTGCCCAAACGAAAGACTTCGCCGTCGCGCCGCAACATGCGCCGTTCCCACCACGCGCTTGGTGCGGCAGCTTACGCGGAGTGTCCGAAATGCGGTGAGCCCAAGCGTCCCCATCATGTGTGCGGCGCCTGCGGCCATTATGCGGACCGGGAAGTGGTGAAAGCGAAGAGCTGACCTCGGATATTATCGAGAAAGGCTGGCGGTGGCCCGGGAATTGACCGTTTCGGTGGATGCGATGGGGGGCGACGCGGGGCCAGGCGTCGTCATAACCGCGTTGGGCCGGGTCGCCCAGCGCCACCCCGGCGTCCAGTTTCACCTGGTGGGCGATGAGGCGATATTGAGCGGCCTTCTGGCACGCCATGCCAAGCTCAAGAATCGCGTCAAACTCGTCCATGCGCCGGACAGGGTGGCGATGGAAGACCGGCCCAGCCACGTCCTGCGCCGCGGCCGGCAAACCAGCATGTGGCGCGCCATTGAAGCGGTGAAGAACAAGCACGCGGAGGTCGCGGTCTCGGCCGGCAATACCGGCGCCTTGATGGCCATGAGCATGTTCCAGTTGGGAGTGATCGAGGGCGTCTCCCGGCCCGCCATTGCCTCCATCTGGCCCACCTTGCGCGGCCAGACCGTGGTTCTGGATTGCGGCGCCAATGTTTCGGCGAGCGCCGAACAATTGGTGGATTTCGCGGTGATGGGCGAAGCCTTCGCCCATGTCATCCTGGGACTCGACCGCCCCACGGTGGGGCTTTTGAATGTCGGCACCGAGGAGCAGAAGGGCAATGAGGCGGTGAAGGGCGCCGCCGAAATCCTGCGCGCCGCCACCGCCGCCAACCTGCCGATGGCGTTTCACGGCTTCATCGAAGGCAACGACATCGCCGAAGGCACGGTGGATGTGGT
>JBOHKF010000015.1:0-4151 GCA_050729015.1 Rhizomicrobium sp.
TGCTCCGCCATTGCGGGCATACCCACCGCGTCCTCGATCGTGTGAGCCGCATCATCGATGAGCGCTCCGGCAAGATGATCAGACTGGCAAAAGACTGTGTCATGCTTGACGGCGTCACCTGCGCGGGATTGGATAACAAGGCGCGACTCTACTGTCCGCGCGCTTGCTACTATTTCTGGCGCGAGGGATGGCTGCAGCGGGCCTCCTCCGGAGGAGACGTCAACGCTTCCCCGCTCGCGGGCGAGTGATTATTTCTCCTTCATCCCATTGCGCAGCACATCGGTAATGGGTTCCAGGAAATAGTCGAGCGCCGTGTGAGAGCCGGTATCCAAGGCGACGTCGACCGGAAGCCCGGGCACGAGCTTGACGCCGGGATAATTCCGGAGCGGCTTGGCGTCCACCGAAACATTGACGGTGAAGTAGACTTGGCCGCTGTGCGGATCGACTTGACGGTCGGCCGAGACGTTTGTCACCGATCCGAGAATGATCGGCAAACGCCGCGACTGATAGGCGCTAAAATAAACCCGGGCCTTCATGCCAACCTGCACCCTGTCGGCATCTTCCGGGCGAATGTGCGCGTCCACCTCAAGGCTGTCCTTCTCAGGCACCACTTTCATGATCGGGCCGCCCGGGCTGACAACCGCGCCTTGGGCGTGGACGGCAAGATCGACAATCTTTCCGGCGACCGGGGCCCGGATGTCCAGGCGGGTGAGCACGTCCCGCGCCGCCTGGGTGCGGTCTACCGCATCGAAGCGCTTCGTTTGCTCGTCGCGCAATTCCTTGACCACGTCACCCAACTGCTGATTCTTCAGATTCATGATCTGAAGATCATTTTCGCCCGAGGTCAGTTCGGTTTGCGCGACCTTTTCCGTCAGTTGACTGCGCTGGCCCGAAAGATCGGCGGCTTGGCGCTGAAGCGTGAGCAGTCGCGGCAAGGTCGCCAAACCTTTGGCGTAAAGCATCTGCACGCCGCCGATCTCGCGGGCAACCAGTGCAATCTGCTGTCCCACAGCTACCGATTCGTCCTTCAGCCCCGCGATGATACGGACATTCTCATCGCTGCGCTGGCGCAAAATGTCTACCTGCTTGGCCAGGGTCTCGCGTTGGGAGACGAAAGTGCTCTCCTCGCCTTGCATCGCCTGGGCGACCTTGGGCTCGCCAGCGCGCCTCACAAGGTCCGGTGGAAAGGCGATGCTGTCGCGGCCGTCACGTTCGGCTTCCAACCGCGCCTCCTCGGCTTCCAGGGCGTCGCTTTCGTCCATCAGGCTTTGTAGATTGGCGCGTGCCTGGGTGCCGTCCAAGCGCACCAGCAATTGGCCTTTCCGGACGTTCTGGCCGTCATTGACAAGGATGTCCCGAACGATTCCGCCCTCGAGATGCTGGATGGTCTTGACATGGGACTCGACCACAACAGTCCCGGGCGCCATGATCGCGCTTTGTAGCGGCGCAAACGCCACCCAAAGGATTAAGCCGACCCCGAATACAAGGACAATAAGGCGCCCGGCGCCAACCAGGCGGCGGGGGCTCATGAAAGCAAGCGAAGGATCTTTGGGTTCTTCCGGCGGAGAAAGAAATTCGCGGCTCGACCTGATCAAGGCGCCCGTTTCAGTCCTGAGCCTTTCCCAGGACAAGCCGTGCAGCCGGAACCTCAATCCGGAAAGGTCTTGGCTCGGGAAATGCGCTTGCGCCGGAGTCGCCTCGTCGCTCATCACGAAACTCCATCCTGGTTGAGCGGCACGACGTTGGAGAGAGGACGACCGGGCCCACGGGCGAAGCGCTGGACGACCTTGTCACGCGGACCGAAGGCCTCGATGGTGCCGTTGGGGCGCAGCACCAGCATCTTGTCGACATTCTGAAGAATCAGCGAACGATGGGCGACGACCGCCAGGGTGACCCTTTCCGCGTTCAACTGAGCGATGGTCTGAAGCAACGATTCTTCGCCGAAGCTATCGAGATTGGAATTGGGTTCGTCCAAAACCACCAGTCGCGGCTCGCCATACAGGGCGCGGGCTATGCCGATGCGCTGGCTCTGGCCGCCGGAGAGCTTGTGGCCATAAGTGCCGATATCGGTGTCGTAGCCTTTGGGCAGGGAGAGGATCATCTCGTGGGCACCTGCACGCTTGGCCGCGCGCACCACGCCTTGCGGATCGCCTTCGCTCATGCGCGCGATATTCTCCCGTATCGTTCCCGAAAAAAGCTCGACGTCTTGCGGCAGATAGCCGATATGGCGGCTCAGCTCCGCGCGCGGCCAGCTATAGATATCGGCGCCATCGAGGCGAACGCCCCCGCTGCTGGCGGGCCACGCCCCCACCATCAGCCGCAGCAAGGTGGATTTTCCTGCCGCGGAAGCGCCAACAATACCCAGCGACTCGCCGGCGGCGAGTTCAAAGCTGATGTTCTGGAGCACGGCCTTGCGCGTTGACGGCACGGCATAAAACACCGAACGGAATTGAACCTGGCCGGTCGGCGCGGGAAGGCTCATGCCCTCATCCCGCCTGGGCGCGTGCTCCAAAAGGACGTTCAGCCTTTCCCATGCCATTCGGACGGCAATGATGCTCTTCCAGGAAGCGATGAAGGACTCGATGGGCGAAAGCGCCCGGCCGCCGATGATGGAGGCAGCGATCATGATGCCGCCCGTTCCCTTGAAGTGCAGGATCAGAAGGGCGCCGGCACCCAGAAGGAAGATATATATGAGAAGCCGGACGCTCCGCGACCAGGCTTGGAGCTTGCTGTCGCGATCCGTGGCCTCGGTGCCGATGGCCAGCGATTCGAGCCATTGATTGCGCCAGCGGCACACGAAGGCGCTGGACATGCCCATGCCCTCCAGCACGTCGGAGTTGCGCAGCCCATCCTCGGCAAATTCATTGGCTCTCGCCGCCAGGGTCATCGAGCGCACCAGGTCGGGATTGGTAGTCCGCTGGTTGGCTATCGCCAACAGCACGAGCACGCCGCCACCGGCCAGCACGATAAGGACGAACACCGGAGAAAGAACGAGCAGTACCAAGAGATAGACGAGTATGAAGGGGGCATCCAGCATTGCCGCGAAGCCGTTGCTGCCGACGAAGTTGCGCACCGTCTCGGTGTCGCGCACGCCGGTGTGGAGTGCGGCCCCGCTATTCTGCGACGTCGCTGCGACCATCGCCCTCAAGACCTTAGGCGACAATTGCTCCCCCACCCGCATCCCGATGCGGACCAGAAGACGCAGGCGTAACGACTCCAGCCCGCTAAAGACCAGGATGCCCGCGGTGGCGATGATTGTCAGAAGCAGCAAAGTATCCACGCTTCGGCTGCTCAGCACACGGTCATAGACCTGCAGCATGTAGATCGAGGTGGTCAGTGCTAGAACGTTGATGGCCGCGCTGAATCCGAACGCCGACGCGAAAAGAGGCTTCTGCGTCCGGAGCGCCGCGCGCACCGCATCATATCCCCGTCCCCTGGGTAGGATTCGCTCCACCTTCATCCTCGCTTATTTGTCAAAACCGAACCAGGCGTGGGCATTGTCGTTGTAGTGCGCCTCGGGGTCGTAAAGGGGCACGCTCAAGGCCTGGGCCCGGGCAGTTAATTGCCCCATCGCCGCGAGCAGCCGGTAGGCAGCGACCACCCGGTCATGGTCGGAAGCCGCCAGCTCGACTTCGGCGACAAACAATTCCTGCTGGGCGTTCAGAATGTCGAGCACCGACCGTTCGCCGGCTTCCTGTTCCTGCTTAACGCCGCCCACGGCGTTTTGGTCGGCCTTGTTCTGGCTCTCGTCGGCGACGATTGCGGCCTGCGCTGCGGTGAGCGCGTCCCACGCACTGTCCAAACTCTGGCGAACACCCCGCTCCGCCGACACCAGCGCCATGCCGGCCTGATCATGGACATCCTTGGCCCGGCGCACCGTCGCCTCCTCCGCGCCGCCCTGATAAATGGGGATATTAACTTCGGCGGTGACGCCCATCACCTGCTGCGGACCGCTGATGCCGAAAATGCTCTGGTTGGGAGCATTCAACAGATATTGGTATTGTCCCGAAACCGCCACTTGCGGCAGCAACGCGCCGACTGCGTCATCGACCGCATAACTCGTTGCCCGTTCGTTGGCGCGCGCTTCGTCCAGATCCGGATTCTGCTTGAGGGCAACCTCGAGCGCGGCTTGCCTGGTCTGAGGCAGATGC
>JBOHKF010000016.1:0-11517 GCA_050729015.1 Rhizomicrobium sp.
GCTTTGCGGCGCGCTTTCGCGGGGCCGGATACGCGGTCGAAACGCCGGCATTGCGGTTTCACGACGGAGGCAAGCCGCCGCCGGCCTTGGGCCGCACCAGCCTTTCCGATTACGCGGCCGATTTGGAAGAATTGATCGCCGGTTTGAAAGCGCCGCCGGTCCTTGTCGGTCATTCCCTGGGAGGACTGCTGGCCCAGATCGCGGCGGCGCGCGTTCCCGCCACTGCCTGTGCTTTGCTTGCGCCTTCGCCACCCTGGGGGGTGGCGCCTTCGACTCTGTTCGAAATCGCCGCCGCGCACGGCCTGTTGCTCCGGGTCGGTTTCTGGAATGCGGTTCTGGAGCCCAATTTCGATGTTGCCGCGTCGCATTCTCTTGACCGCATTCCCAAGGAACAGCGCGAGGAAATTTTCCGGCGCTTCGTTCCGGAGTCCGGGCGCGCCACGTTCGAAGCGGTGCATTGGGGGCTGGATATGCGGCGCGCCAGCGAAGTGGATGTGCGCAAGGTGACCTGTCCGCTTCTGTTTCTCACCGGCACCGCCGACCGCATCAGCCCTCCGGGGACGGTGGCGCGGGCGGCGGCGCTCTACGAGGGACGCGCGCGCTACGAGACGCTCGACGGCATGAGCCATTGGCTGGTAGGCGAGCCGGGCTGGGAGAAAGTCTGCGACCGGGTCTTGAGCTGGCTGGAATCCATCCGGGCACCTGGTTCCGAAGCGGATGGCGTCTGAGCTATGAGCCAACCAATAGGTCAGCCGCCTTCCTTGCTGAATTCCTTCATGAATGCTTCCAGCGTGTTCACCGAGGCGATCTTGGCGGCGGCATCGCGAAAGGCCAGGCCGTGCATGTCAATCGGCTGTGACAGGACGGCAAAGGTTTTGGCGTCGGCGCTGGCCTGCATCTTGGCCGCGAAATGCTGGCGCAGCCGTTCAAGGCCGTCGGCGTCGTCGGCGAGCGAATAGGAAACCGCTGCCCGCAATACCTGGCTTCTTTCGTTGCCGCCGAGGGCTTCCGAATCGCTCCAACTGTCACCCAGCAGGCCCTCGATCTTCTGACCGGCAACATCCCAGTTGCCGGATTCCCAATAGATGTCCGCTCGCAGCCGTCTGGTGTCGGGCTGGTCGTCGACGGCGATCAGGTCGAGGGCGTTGTTCCACTGCTTGAGGGCGGCAAAAGCCCGCGCTTCGAGGATCATGCGCGCATGATTGTCGGGGTCCGGCAGGCCGCTGATCTGCGAGCCGTGCAATGCGTCGACCGCCGCCTGTGGCTTGTGGTCCATCAAATAGATGGCTGCGAGCCTGGTTGACACCTCCGCCTTGGCGATGCCGTCCAGGCGCTTGTTCACCTGATAGGCGAGAAGCTTGGCGGCCGGTCCTAAAAGATCCACCGCCACCAGCCGGTCCGCCATGCGCCGGATCATCTGGTCGCCGTCGGCCCCGATGGGGGTCAAGTCAATGTTGTCGTAGAAGATGGCCAGGCTTTCGATCGGCGGCAGTTTGTCGGCGCCGCCTTTAAGGTAGAGATTGACGAAAGCGACGCGCATATCGTCCTCGGCGGCGCGCGCTTGATCGTCGCCGGCGAAATTCTGAACGGCGACCCGCAAGGTCTTGAGGCCGGCTTGCCACCGATGTTCCTGGAAATAAAGCGACGCCAGCTTGCGCAGCGTCTGCATTTCGAGGCCGTCGCCGCGCCAGCGAAAGCGCAGCCGCTCCAGAATGTCAATCGCGCGGGCAGCGGTAATGACGTGCGCGCCGAGGGCGGCGACGGTCTGATAGTAGATGGCCTGTGCCGCAAGTTTGCCGCCGTCCGCGTTTTCCACGGCGGCAAAGTCCGCGGCCGCCAAAGGATAGCGGTTTTCGGCGGCCGCAATGCGCCCCTTGTCGAGTTCTTCTTCCAACGCGTCATGGGCGCCGAGCTCGCGCGGCAGGCGGTTGAGAGCGGCGTCGGCCAGCTCCAGCCGCCCCAGCCCCAGGCCGGCTGCGGCGTCCGCCAGATGCGCTTTGGCCTGCCACTGAGGCTGGTATTTCTTCAAAACCGGGCCCGCTTCCTCCAGAAAAATGTGCGCCGCCTTCCAATTTTCCAGCGCCGCTTCGTCGAGCCCGCGCCAGAATGCGGCGTGGCGATCGGAATCGAATGCGGTGCTGGCCAGGTCATTATGGGCGTCGCGATAGCGGCCCATCATGTAATCGGCGGCGGCGCGCATGGTGGCGAGTTGGGCGTCGCCTTTGAGGCCCGGATCGTCGGTCTGGATCAAGTCGATCTCGCCGAGCGCCTCGGCGGCGAAGCGATTGGCGAGATAGAATCGCGCCAGGGAAAGCCGTGCCCGGGTGGCTTGAGAAGGCGGCGTGCGCGCGACTTGTTGAAGAAAATGGCGTTCGGTGGCGAGAAACGAACCGCCGGAGAGACGTTGCCAGCCGGCGAAATCCAGGAAGTCCGGGCTTATCTTCTCGGCCGCCAGCGCCGCGGGAGTCTCGGCCATGGGCATGGAGGGCGGCGTCAGTTGAAGTCCGCCCGGACGGGTGATGGTCAACCGCGCGTTGACAACCTTGACGGAGAGATCGTCCACGAACGGCTCGATCACCACCCCGCTCGCGGTTGGCAGGGCCGCGAATTCCGCATAGTCGTGCTCTGCCGGAACGGCGCGCCCACTCAATGCCGGAACCACCGTGAGCATGTCACCCGCGGACGGGTCGGCCAGCAACAGGCTTTCATCGGCGCCCGGGGCCAGCGTCGAAAGCGAAGCGCGTCTGGGATCGTCCTGGTTGCGGGCAAAGCTTATCGTGATGGGTGAGGCGCCGACATCGGGCCCGATGACGACCTTGAGATCCTGGCCGCTGCCGATGGCGATCACCTGGGCCTTCTGCTTCAGGCCGATGCGCAGCAGCGACACGCCATCGCCGGAAGAGGCCTCGACGCTGGCTGCGAATTCCCCCAACTGCGTCTTCAACCGGTCGCTGTTGAAACCGGGGCCCTTCTCCAGCACCACCCAGACGGTGAGGCCGCGAACGAAAACCGCGTTCGGCCGCGCGCCGGCTCCCTTGAACGTGACGGTGGCGCGGCCTTTGGCGATCTGGCTGGCGGTTTCCTGGAGGGTCGGGGCAGGGGCTTCGGCCGGCGGCGCCGGCGGCGCTTTGAGGGCGGCGGCGATTGGCTGGCGATTGCCGGGCTTTCCGGCGGGGGGCGGCGCCGGCGGGCCCTTCTTTCCCGCCAGGCGATTGGCGGTGGCGATGACGGCTTGCTCCTGGGCTTTGGAGATGATCGGTGCGATTGCCGTGGCGACCGGCTTTCCCATGCCGGGCGGGGCGTAGGATGCGGTGTCGGCTTTCGGGGAAAGAACATCGACAACGATTCTGGTCCCGTCCTTGAAATCGTGAAACCCCGAATCGCTGTCGGTCTCGAATTCGGCAACTGTGGTGTTGCCATCGATGTGCCAGGCGGCGTTTTTGACCCACGGCGGACTGAAGCGGGCGATGGCGCTCAAATCGAGACGGGCCAAGGCCTGGAAGCGGATGCGCAATTTGCCGGCGCCGGGTTGGACGTTGTAGTTCACGCTTCGCGGCCAGTCGAACACCAGGCGGGTGAAATTCTGATAGATGCCCGTGCGCAATGCTATTTCGGGCAGACTCGCCACATCGAGCGGCTTGGGCAGCGGCTTTGAAGGCGCCACCAGGTCCGGCATTTGGCCCGGGAAGCCTGCCGGCGCCAGATCCAGGACGGCGTGCTCGCCCAATTCGCTTTGATGCAGCTTGACCGGCAGGTTCAAGGCAAAGCGCAAGGTCTTGCCATCGGCGTCGGCATGGCCGCTTGAAATGGCGCCCGCCGACAGGACCACGATGCGTTGCGGATCAAGGCCGACCTTGCGGTCGAAGGCAAGCGTCAGCACCAGGCCCTCGATCCTGGCCTTAAAAACCGCGGCCGGGCTCAGCATGAAGTCCAGTCGGACGAATCCGGTTTCCGGGGTGGTGGAGACGGTGTCGGCATGCACCGGGCCGGCACCCAGCAACGCCCCTGCCAGCGTCAGGCCCGCCAAAATCAGGATGCGCGCGATGCCCGCCAAGCGTTGAACCTCATCAAGCCGGTCCATCATCGAAGAGCCGCGTTAACCCTTGGTAAACCCTGAACTGACGGGTCAGCCCCCGCTTTTGGGAGTTGTCCCGGTTGCGCCGGCCGCGGGCGCCGGCTGGCCCGCGGACTTGGTCGTTTCGGGCTTGGCCGTTTCTTGCGCCGGTGCCGCCGGGGTCTCCGTTGCGTCATCGGTGGCAGGAAGCACCAGCCGGTTCGCAAGCTTCAGGGTGAGCTTCTGGGCCGCATCGGGACTCATTGCGGCCAGGATGGGCGCCAGCGCATCCGATTTCATGTCCTCGGCGACCGCCAACAGAACCTCTCCGTTGAGGTTGCCGAAAATCCGCGCCGCGTCCTGGGGCTTCATCGCCGAATAGGTCTTGACCAGCGCCGTGACCTGCTTTTCCTGGGCAGTGTCGCGCTGGGCGAGAAGCGTCGCGATTTGGCTTTGAAGAGCCTTGAGCTGGGCGATCTTGGCGTCCACCCGGCTTTCGGTCGCGGCAAGGATCGCATCTTTGGCCTCGATCTCGGTTTCGCGGGCATCGAGCTGGCTCTGGCGCCTGGCAAGGCTGGTAAGCACGTCCACCTCGGAGGCGCTGGCGGGCTGGGTCTGCTCGCCGGCGAAGTCCTTGTTGGCCGGAGGCGGTGGCGGCGCCAAGGCGCCGGCCGGCACCGGCGCATCGCTGCCGGCATGAGCCCGGTGGACGAGGCCCAATGTGTTCAGCGCCAGAAGCAGGGCGGCGCCCACAACCACTGCGGGGAGCAGGCGAAGGACGCGCGTCTTCGCCATCATTGCGCGCTTCTGACGGCTTCGAGCCGGCTCATGATGCTGGTGGATGGCAGCGGAATGTCGGCAAGCGGCACCGCCTTCGGCGCCATCGAGACGCCCTGCTCGATGCGACCGGCAATGCGTTCGGCCGAACCGGCCAGCACGGAAAGTTCGTCAATATGCAGACGCGCCCGCTTGAGCCGCTCGTCCAGCGTCGCCGCGGCTTCGCCCGCCGCCGCCTTGAGAGCGCGCAACGAGGCGCCGGCGCCGGCGATCGCCATGTTGAGTTCGCCGATGCTGCGCCCCAGTCCCGCCTGGCCTTTTCGCACTTGCGCCAGCCGCCGCTCCAGAATGATGCAGTAACCAAGCGTGGCCGCCAGCAGCAGCTCCAGCACGATCTCGACAAAAAAGGACAAGGTCATCTTTTCCTCGGGCTTTGGCTCAAAGGGCGCGGGAGGCGTCAGTCCGCTCGACCGCGGCGTCGACGCGCACCGCAACCGACGAGCCCACCCGGCCCATCCGTCCGGTCAACAGCGGCACGCCGCGGCAGCGCAACTCGATCTTGGAATCCGGACCGGCGTTCAGCATGACCGTCTGGCCCACTTCCAGATTCATGATGCGATGAAGCGGCATCACCTGTTCGTCGAGGATGGCGTCAATCTCGACCTTGGTGGACCATAATTCGGTGGCGAGATGGCTTTCCCAAATGGAATCGCGGCCGAACTTTTCGCCCATGAACTGCTGGAGCAAAAGCTTGCGGATGGGTTCGAGGGTGGCATAAGGCAAAAGCAGTTCGGTGCGCCCGCCGCGGTCCTCCATGTCGATGCGCAGCTTGACCAGGATGGCGGCATTGGCGGGGCGCGCGATTGCGGCGAAGCGGGGATTGGTCTCGAGCCGGTCGAGCGAGAAATTCACCGGTGCCAGAGGCTCGAAGGCCGCGCACATGTCGGTAAGGATCACCTCCACCATGCGCTGCACCAGCGTGCGCTCGATGGTGGTATAGGGCCTTCCTTCGATGCGCATCGAGGAAGAGCCGCGCCGGCCGCCCAACAGCACGTCGACGATGGAGTAGATGAGGTTGGAATCGACGGTGAAGAGCCCGTAATTGTCCAGTTCCGCCGCGCGAAACACCGCCAGGATCGCAGGCAGCGGAATCGAGTTGAGATAATCGCCGAAGCGGATGGAGGTGATGGAATCCAGGCTCACTTCCACATTATCGGATGTAAAGTTGCGCAAGGAGGTGGTCATCAACCGCACCAGGCGGTCGAAGACAACCTCCAGCATCGGCAGGCGTTCGTAGGAGACGAGCGCCGAATTGACGATGGCGCGGACGCCCGACTTGTCCTGCAATTGCTCGGAATTGACGTCGAAGCCCAGCAGCGAGTCGATTTCCTCCTGGTTGAGGATGCGCTCCGCGGCGGCGGCGTCGGCGGGCGCCTCCGGAGCGGCAGCGTCCGGGGCGGAGTCCGGCGCGGCGTCGTGAGTGGGGGTTTCGTCGGCCATGATGTCAGCTCACTGAACGATCATTTGCTTCAACAGCACATCGCGAACGTGATAGGGCGCGATGGCCGCGTTCACCCGGCGCAGCAATTCTTCCTTCAATCGGAGCACCCCTTCGGAACCCTTGAGATCGTCCACCCTGAGCTCGCGCAAATAGGATTGGAATTGGTCCACCAGCCGCGGCATCAGCGCCGTGAGCCCGGCCTTTTCCACCTGATTGTCCAGCTCCAGCGAGACCGAAAGCTTGAGATAGGCCGGCGAGCCGTCACTGCTCTGGATGTTGACCAGAATGTCGGGCACGTCGCTGAAGACAACTTGCGGCGGCGTCAGGGGCAACTCGGTTTTGGCGAGCTTGACTTGGGGATGGGGCCGCAGAAGGAGAAAGGTGACGCCGGCGCTGCCGGCGAGCAGAAGCGCGGCCGCGGCGGGTAGAGCGATCAGCAGGTTCTTCCGGGTGAGGAATTTTTTGAAGCCGTTGGCGATCCCGGCCGTCGCTGCCGCGGCGTCCGGGCCGTCGCCCTCTGCCTCGGCCTCAAGCTCCTTGTCCTTTGCCGCTGCCATCGCTCTTGCCAAGTCCGGCTCCTTTAACGGCCGACCTTAAGCAAACGTGGTTAAGGAGCGGTTGAAATTGCCGGATGCGGGGCGCGGTCGCCCGGCAAGTTTTTCCGCCGGATGCGCCAAACCGCTTCGCGAATGGCGGAAAGCCGCCCGGCTTTTCTGGCATGAGGGCTGCACGTGTCTCGCTTAAGCGGACCAGAAGGGATCCGAGGGCCCATGGACAATTCACTTCTCGTTAGTCTTTCGCAGCAACTCGCGGCCTTCCGCTCGATGGACGTGATCGCCAACAATCTCGCCAACGTCTCCACCCCCGGATACAAGCGCGAAGCCGCCAGGTTCGAAGAGTACATCGCCCAGGTGGCGCCCGGCGAAGGCCAGTCCGGGCCGCAGACCCTGAGCTTCGTCAGGGACGCGGGCACCGAACGCGATCTGGGCGAGGGCGACATCCGTCACACCGGCGCGCCTTTGGATTTCGCCGTCAACGGCGACGGCTATTTTGTGGTCCAGACGCCGGCCGGCATGCGTTACACGCGCGACGGCCACTTCACCCTGGACGAGAACGGTCAAATGGAAACCTCGGAAGGCTATCCCGTGCAAGGCGACGGCGGGGCCATCACCATCACGCCCGACGATGGCGACATTACCGTGGGCAAGGACGGCACCATTAGCAGCATCATCAACGGCAATGCCAACCAGATCGGCAAGTTGCAGGTGGTGGATTTCGTCAATGACGCAGGCCTGACCGATCAAGGCTCGAACCTCTATTCCACCACCCAGGCGCCGGTCACCCCCACGGCAACCGTCGAGCAGGGCATGCTGGAAAGCTCCAACGTCAAGCCGGTGATCGAGATCAGCCACATGCTCGAAGTGATGCGCGCCTATCAGATGACCGCCGCACTTTCGAATTCGCAGGAAAGCCTCATCCGCCAAGCCATCAGCCAGCTTGGCAGCATGCCCACCAGCTAGGAGTCCGAGCCATGCGCGCATTATCCATCGCCGCCACGGGCATGCAGGCCCAGCAGCTCAATGTGGAAACCATCGCCAACAATCTGGCGAACATGAACACCACCGGCTTCAAGGAGCAGCGAGCCGAATTCGAGGACCTGCTCTACCAGAACATCATCACGCCCGGCACCCAGACCACCGATACCGGCACTTTCGCTCCTAACGGCATCCAGTTGGGGGCGGGCGTCAAAGCCGCCGCGGTCTATCGCATCACCACCCAGGGCGACCTGCAATCGACAGGCAATCCCTATGACGTGGCCGTCCAGGGGGCCGGATACTTTCAGATCCAGCAGGCCGACGGCACCCTCGCCTATTCGCGGTCCGGTAATTTCTCGCTTTCGCCCCAGGGCCAACTGGTGACCCAGGATGGCCTGCTGGTGCTGCCGGGCATCACCGTCCCCTCCAACACCACCTCGGTCTCCATCAACACCCAGGGTCAGGTCCTGGCCACCGTTCCCGGCAACACTACGCCCCAGACGGTGGGGCAACTGGAATTGACGGTGTTTCCCAATGCCGCGGGTCTCAACTCCGTGGGCAACAACCTGTTCCTGGAAACGCCGGCGTCCGGCGCGCCGCAGACCGGCGTCCCCGGTTCGCCGGGATTCGGCACCATCCAGCAGGGCTACCTGGAAACGTCCAATGTGAATTCGGTGGACGAGATCACCGCCCTGATCACGGCGCAGCGCGCCTATGAAATGAATTCCAAGGTGGTGACAGCCGCAGACCAGATGCTGCAGCAGACTGCCCAACTGGCCGGAGGCGCCTGATGAAACGCCCGATGAAACGCCCGATGAAACGCTGGTGCGCGATTTCGGCTTTTTGCATGCTTCTGCCGCTTCTTGCAGGGCCGGCCTTGGCCGATGGCGGGGTGCGCGTGGTGGTTCCCGCGCACGATATTCCCCGCGGCCAAACCATAGCCGAGAGCGATCTCACCTACGCCACCGTTTCAGGAAGCGCCTTGATCGCGGGCGTGGTTACCGGTTTCGCCACCGCCAAGAACATGGAAGCGCGCCGGCTGCTGCATGCGGGCGAACCCTTCCGCGCCGACGATGTGCGCCGGCCGATCGTGGTCAACCGAGGCCAGGCCGTCACCATGCTGTTCCGGGCGCCGGGCGTAGAGCTCACGGCCATGGGCCGCGCCATGGGCGAGGGTGGCATCGGCGATACGGTGGTGGTGCAGAATCCCGCTTCCTTCCGCATGGTCAATGCCGTGATCAGCGCCCCCGGCACGGTCATCGCCACCGGCTCCATTTCGTCCATCCAACAGACCGCCCGCAACTAGGACCGCCGATGCCGATGTTCTACAGATTTTCCGCCATAACGGTGCTCAGCGTCGCCCTGTGCGGTTGCGGCGCGCTCGACCGCATCGAAAATATCGGCATGGCGCCGGAAATGGCGCCGGTGGGCAATCCGGCCGACACCAAGATCGTGGCGGCGATCCCTCAGCTTCCGCCCATCACCCATGCCGACAATTCGCTGTGGCAGCCCGGCGCCAAAAGCTTCTTCTCCGATCCCCGCGCCAGCCGCGTGGGCGACGTCATCACGGTGGACGTCAGCGTCGCGGATTCCGCCAAGCTGCAAAACAGCACCGCGCGCAGCCGCACCAACAGCGATCAGGCCAATCTCACAAATTTCTTCGGTCTCGAATCGGTGCTGCCGAAGGCGATGAATCCCGCCAATCTGGTGAATATGGGGTCGGCCAATTCGAACGTCGGCTCGGGCAGCGTCAACCGTCAGGAAAGCATCAATATGACGATGGCGGCATTGGTGGCGCAGGTACTGCCCAACGGCAATCTGGTGATCGATGGCCACCAGCAGGTCAGGGTCAACGACGAGCTGCGCGACATGCGGGTTTCGGGCATCGTCCGGCGCGAGGACATCACTCAGGAAAACACCGTCAACCTTTCGCAGATAGCCGAAGCGCGGATCACCTATGGCGGCAAGGGTACGGTCAGCGATGTGCAGCAGCCGCGCTATGGCAGCCAGCTATTCGATATCCTGATGCCTTGGTGATCGGTTCCGGGCGGGACCTCGTCGGCGAGGCCGCCGCGGAATTGGCTCTAATCGTCGCGATAGACCTTTTCGCGCCGCTCGTGGCGTTCCTGGGCTTCGATGGAGAGCGTGGCGATCGGCCTGGCGTCGAGCCGTTTGAGAGAAATCGGTTCGCCGGTCTCCTCGCAGAAACCGTAGGACCCGTCCTCGATCCTGCTCAGGGCGGCATCGATCTTGGCGATCAGCTTTCTTTGCCGGTCGCGGGTGCGCAATTCCAACTGGCGCTCGGCCTCTGTCGAGGCGCGGTCGGCGAGATCGGCATGGGGGATGGTTTCGGCCTGAAGATTCTGGATGGTCTCGCGGCTCTCCTTGAGGATTTCCTCCTTCCAGACATTCAATTTGCGGCGGAAATATTCTCGCTGCCGCTCGTTCATAAAGACTTCGTTTTCCTGCGGCCGGTAGCCGGCCGGGAGCTGTATTCCCATGCGTACTCCCTGAAGCCACGTGACAGGCACGTGACGGCCGGGTTATAGCGACGGCGCCATGGACGAGGCAATGTCAATTCGAGGAGCCGGCCGCGTCGCGCACAGAATTAAGGAAACCCTGCCGGGTCCGGAAAGCCGGATCGGCCGGGTCGCCGGATCGCCGGATCGTCTGTGTGCGTCACACGGATTGCGGCAACCGGGCCAAGAACAATCGGGCGAGCTTGCGAACCGGACATTCGAACCGGCGGCATTGCTCCTATCGTGGTTCCCGCCCGGCGCAGGATGGTATCCCGGATTTGTTCCACGTGGGCATGCCGTTCCTCCATTTACGGCCGGCGCGACGCAAGGCGCCCGATATGAAGCCGGAGCCAAGCTGCAAACTCCCTCTCGCCGATCTCGCCGGCGGGTCAATTGGGTGGGCTATCTATGATCGGTTGTGCGGGTCAGTTTCGCGGTCGGCGTACTAAACGGCTTGTCAGCCGGCGAGCGCCGTGGAGTACACGCCAGACCACGATGCCATCGCCTGCGGGCAGTGGTGCATAGAAAATGATATAAGGCGGAACCGGAATGCTTCGAGGCGCGCCGTAAATTCGAGCAAGGAAGGCGTCGGCCACAGATGGAGCCGCGTCGCGGGCGATGAATGCCAAATGTCGAGTAGGTCTTGCCGTGCGCGCGGAGCCCGGACAATGTGAGGCGCGGCCATTGCCGCTTAACGCGTCGATTTCGAGCGCGGCTGTCTGCGGGCTTGCCGAAGCAAATCCGCCAACGGTTCAAGGGGGGCGGCTTTACCGGCTGCGATCTCGGACCGCGCCTCGTCGAGTTTAGCCTCGATCTCGTCATGATTGTCGGCGAGATGGCGATCCATTTCCGCACCGCTCGCGTCCTCGCGATGGGTCGCGAATCGGGAGGTTTTCTTCGCTGTCTTGGTGTCCATCAAATCCATTCTAGCATAGCTCCTGTTCGATTTGCGAGACGGCCGGGAAACACCCGTCCGACCGCTCAATTTCGTCAATCCATTGATTCTTTGCGGTTTGGCCCGAACGATTCACGCTCGATCCTCTCCATCAAATGCCGGGACTAAACATCTAGGCCATCGCTGTTCATGGCGCGCCGTGATGTCGCCGAACTTAAGAACGTACGGATATGCTG
>JBOHKF010000017.1:0-2226 GCA_050729015.1 Rhizomicrobium sp.
GAAGAGCTGCTCGCCATCGTGCGCGCCGAAATGCAGCGCTCGGTGGGTTTCGAGAACGACCAGGTGCTGCGCGCCGAGCGCCTGCGCGCGCTCGACATGTACAAGGGCGACATGCGCTCGGAAATCCCCTCTCTGCCCAACCGCAGCCGCGCGGTCTCCACCGACGTGGCGGACGCGGTCGAGACCATCCTGCCCGACCTGATGGAGATATTCACCGCCGGCGGCGACGTGGTGGCCTTCGTGCCCACCAAGCCCGGCGACGAGGCCCAGGCCCGCCAGGAAACCGATTACCTCACCCATGTGGTGTTCCAGGACAATCCCGGATTCCTCAATCTCTACACCGCGATCAAGGACGGCCTCTTGCTCAAGACCGCGGTGTTCGAGTTCGGCTGGAAGACCGATCACAAGGACGAGGATTTCACCGGCAAGACCCTGCCGGAATTGCTGATGGCTCATCAGTCGGGCGAAGTCTCGAACGTCAAGGCCGACAGGCTTGCCCCCGGCGATAGCGCCCAGACCTACAGCTTCACGGTCACCACCGATCTTTCGGGTGCGGAATATTGGCCGATCCCGCCCGACGATTTCTCGGTCTCGCCGGAGACGGTGCGGATCGCCGAAGCCACCTATTGCGCGGCCAGACTGCGACCCCGGGTCCAGGATTTGCTGGCCGAAGGCTACGACCGCGGCGCGGTGATGGACCTCGAGCCTTATGTGCCGGTGCAGGACCAGCAGATGCAGATGGCCCGCGACACCGCCGGCGAGCATACCCTGTCGCAGTTTGTGGACGACACCAACGAGATGCTGCGCCAGGTGGAAGTCCGCCAGCATTTCATCCGCCTGGCCGATACCGATGGCGACGGCTTCACGATCTGGCGCGTCGTCACCGATGCCACCGCGTCCAGCATCGTGCCGTATGAGGGCCGAACCGCGACCAAATTCACCCGCGTGCCGTTTGCCGCCGGCTCGCCATACCTGGTGCCCCACCGCTTCTACGGGCTGTCGCTGGCCGAGCAACTGTTCGAAGTTCAAAAGGTTAAGACGGTCTTGACCCGGGCGCTGCTCGATTCCTCCTACTTCGCCCTCAACCAGCGCTTCGAGGTGTCCGACGCCGACCGCAACGACTACACCATCGGCGATCTCTTAAGGAACGAGCCGGGGCTTCCTATCCGCTCGCGCACCGGCAACGCCATCAAGCCGCTGGGGTCGTCGGGACTGGGCTTCGATGCCTATGCGGCGCTGGAATATTTCTCGACGGTGGCCGAGAGCCGCACCGGCGTGGTCAGAAACGCCCAGGGCCTCAACCCGGACACTCTGCACGACACCGCCACCGGCGCCCTGACCTTGATGCAGGCGGCCCAAAGACGGGTGCGCATGGATCGCCCGGGTGCTGGCGGAAACCGTGCTCAAGGAGCTTTACCTCGGCCTCCATGCCCTGATCCGCGAGCATGCCGAAGCGCCCAAGGTCGCCAAGCTCAATGGCGAATGGGTGACGGTCGATCCCACGACCTGGGGTGAGCGCAATGCCATGACGGTGGAAGTGGGCCTGGGCGCGGCCGGCCACGAAGCCGATCTCGCCTCGTTTTCCGCCATCAGCCAGGACATGGTGCAGATCGCCACCATGCAGGGCGGATTGAACGGCCCGCTCTTGACCGGACCCAATGTCTATAATCTTCTGATCGACAAGGCCCGGGCGCTACGCCGCAAGCAGCCGGAACGCTACTGGACCAATCCCGCCACGTTTGCTCAGCCGGCGCCGCAAATGTCGCCCCAGATTCAGGCGATGCTCCAGAAGAACCAGCTTGCTCAAGCCCAGGCGCAATCGCGCGACCAGACCGTCCAGCGCGGCCAGGACATCGACGCCGGCCTCAAGCAGCAGCAGATTGAGAGCGATGCGGCGCTCAAGAAATACGAAATCGACCAGAAGACGCAGGCCGACATTGTTTCCTCGGCGATCACCGCCAGAAAGCATGACGCCGAGCCGCCGGTGGGAGGGATGCTGTGAACGAGGCCGAACTTGTGAACGAAGTATGGCTCAAAGCGCGCGAGAGCCGCGCCCGGCGCGAATTTCCCGAGACCCGTGACGCTTTCCGCCGGGTGCGCGAAGCCGCGGTCGGCAGGCTGTTCGAGACCCGGCCAGCCGAAAGCGACAAGCGCGAAGAGCTATACCGCCTGGTGCACATCCTTAACGAAGTCGAACGCGAGCTGGTCGGGGCGATGGGTAATGAC
>JBOHKF010000018.1:0-5342 GCA_050729015.1 Rhizomicrobium sp.
GTCCAT
The DNA here is from genome assembly GCA_050729015.1 of Rhizomicrobium sp. GTDB lineage: Bacteria > Pseudomonadota > Alphaproteobacteria > Micropepsales > Micropepsaceae > Rhizomicrobium. Next base: position 7 of record JBOHKF010000018.1, read on the forward strand.
TCCGGATCAGATCACGCCGGAGTTCGTGCGCGACGAGGTGGCGCGCGGCCGGGCGATCATCCCTGCCAACATCAATCATCCGGAAACCGAGCCGATGATCATCGGCCGCAATTTCCTCACCAAGGTGAACGCCAATATCGGCAACAGCGCGGTGGCAAGCGGCGTGGCGGAGGAGGTGGAAAAGCTCGTCTGGTCGATCCGCTGGGGTGCCGACACGGTGATGGACCTTTCGACCGGCCGCCACATTCACACGATCCGCGAATGGATCGTGCGCAACTCCCCGGTGCCCATCGGTACCGTGCCCATCTATCAGGCGTTGGAAAAAGTCGGCGGCGTAGCGGAAGAATTAACCTGGGAGATCTATCGCGACACGCTGATCGAGCAGTGCGAGCAGGGCGTGGACTATTTCACGGTCCATGCCGGCGTGAGACTTGCCCATATTCCGCTTACTGCCGACCGGGTCACCGGCATCGTCAGCCGCGGCGGCTCGATCCTCGCCAAATGGTGCCTTTCCCACCACCGGGAGAACTTCCTTTACAGTCATTTCGAGGACATCTGCGAAATCCTCGAATGCTATGACGTGTCCTTCAGCCTGGGTGACGGACTCAGGCCCGGCTCGACCGCCGATGCCAATGACGCCGCCCAGTTTGCCGAGCTGGAAACGTTGGGCGAGCTGGGTCGCATCGCCCGGCGCCACGACGTGCAAGTGATGATCGAAGGCCCGGGCCACGTGCCGATGCACAAAATCAAGGAGAATATGGACCGCCAGCTGGTGGCGTGCGACGAGGCGCCTTTTTACACGCTGGGGCCGCTCGTGACCGACGTTGCGCCGGGCTATGACCACATCACGTCGGCGATCGGGGCGGCGATGATCGGCTGGTTCGGCACGGCCATGCTTTGCTATGTCACGCCCAAGGAGCACCTTGGCCTGCCCGACCGCGACGATGTGAAGGCGGGGGTCATCGCCTATCGCATCGCCGCCCATGCCGCCGATCTTGCGAAGGGCCATCCGGCGGCACGCCTGTGGGACGATGCCATGTCCAAGGCACGGTTCGAATTCCGCTGGCGTGATCAGTTTGCCTTGGGCCTCGATCCGGAGACCGCGCAACTTTTCCACGACGAGACGCTTCCCGCCGACGGCGCCAAGATCGCGCATTTCTGCTCCATGTGCGGGCCGAAATTCTGTTCCATGAAGATCTCCCAAGAGGTCCGTGACGCCGCCAAAGGAAGCAACGACACGCTTTCCACCGCTGAGATCCGCGCCGCGATGGCCCGGAAGGCCGAAGAATTCCGGGAAAGCGGCGGGGAGATTTATCTCCAAAAACGCCGATAAGGCAAAGGGTTCGCGCAGGGGTCCGGTCAACCCATTTCGGTGAACAATCCGTGCGGGCCGTTCAGGTCGGTCGAAAACATCAGCTTGACCGCCAAGCTGTCGGTCGCGGGCGTCAGCCCGAAACCGACGCCGGTCTCGATCGAAATGGGGTCGCCCGTATAATCGGCTACCGCCCAGAGTTGATGCCATTGCTGATTGCCGGGCAGGAAGCGGCGCAACTGCCCGAAATCGTCATACTCCTCGGCCGCCACGGTCCATCGGTCGTCGAGCCGGTCGTCGAGCCTGGTGGCGGGAACGAATTCAAGCCTTGAGAATCCCTTGTAGGAATTGTCCACTATCGGATTGAAGGTGAAGCTGAAGCCGTCGCCAAAGCGCCAGCCGATGATGGGGCGTATCTCTCCGGTGTTGACCTGGGTGTCCCACTGCTTCTGGTTCCAGCTGAATTCGAAATTCATTCCGTAATAGAAATTCTTGTCCTGATTGTCGGGCTGCACGAACAGGGCGCGCAGTTTGAAGCCATTGTAGGTCCAAGCTTGATTTTCGGTGTTGGAGAAAAGCGGCAGATAGAGACCGGCTTCGAACCAGGGCGCGACCCCATAGGCCCACTCGTCGACGCTGCTATAGGCATGATTGTCAATGAGGCCGCCGGGAAAATCCGGAAATTTGACGCCGTTGGGCGTGTAGTTGCTGTGCCAGGTGAGACCGAAGGTACCCGGCGCTTCGATCTCGCCGGTATAGACCTGGATTTCGTCGGTAACCGCCAAGGCGGGACTTGCCATGGCCAATAACAGGGGGCCGGCAAGCCAAAGGCGCAAAGTCATGGGATCCTCCGGACTTCTGAATAGCCCGAACTTCACTCTTTAACATCCGCATTCTCTGCAAATGACAGCAAGTCGCAGGACTATCTCGCCGGCACCGGATCAGCGAGGGCCGCGGGCCCTGCCGACGGCGCGATAGAGCAAAAGCACGATAATGGCGCCGATTATTGCCACGACGATCGAAGTGAAGAAGCCGTGCTGTTGATAGTGAAAGCCGGCCAACTGCCGAAACAGCCAGCCCCGCCCCGACGATTGACGATAAGGCTGGCAATCCAGCCGGTGAGCGCACCGAATATGATCCACCCCAGGATGGTCATGACTTCATCGATCGCTCTCAAGCAAGGCTTGCATATATCATGGCGCCGGTGGCGGCGGCCATCACGGCGGTGGATAGCCAGCCAAGCGTGCCGAGGAGGGGGCCGACGCGAAATTGGCCCATCTTTTTGCGGTGGCCGGCCACGTGCATCATTGCGGCCATCATGGGTACCGCGATGACGCCGTTGATGACCGCGCTCCAATAGAGGGCCCGGATAGGATCGAGGCCGGAATAATCGATGCCCAGTCCCAAGACCATTGCCGCGCCGATGATGGCGTAGAAGCCCGTCGCCTGCCACGGCAGGAAGTCCAGGCCGATCTTCCAGCCGCGCGATTCCCCGACCGCGTAGGCGGCCGAGCCCGCGAGCACGGGAATGGCCAAAAGCCCGGTCCCCACGATGCCCAGTGCGAACAAGGCGGAGGCAAACGGGCCGGCGGCAGGTGCCAGCGCGCTAGCAGCGTCGGCCGCGGTTCGTATGTTTGTGACGCCCGCCCGATGCAAGGTGGCCGCCGTCGAGATCATGATCGCCAGCGCCACAAGGTCGGACAAAAGCATGCCGGTAATCGTGTCCACCTCGATTCGGTACAGCGCGCGCCTGGCCTGGCGCGGCGCCTTGAGGAGCGGCTTGGTGCGCGCCTGGTGGTCGACTTCCTCCACTTCCTGGGCACTCTGCCAGAAGAACAGATACGGGCTGATGGTGGTGCCGAATACGGCCACGATAGTCGTTGCCGCTCCGGGGGACAGATCGGCGTGGACGCCGATCAACCCCAAGCCGATGCCGGTCCAGTCGAGGTGGATGAAGAAGAGAACGGCCACATAGGCAAATAGCGACAGGGTGAGGACGGTCAGGAAGCGGGCATAGCGGCGATACGGAATAAAGAGTTGGAGCAGAAGCGACAGAAGCGCGAAGCCGATGGTGAAACCGTGCTGGCCTGTCCCCGTCACCAGCCTGGCCGCTTCGCCCATGGCGGCGAGATCGGCGCCCACATTGATCGTATTGGCGACGAAAAGGAGAGTCACCAGCGCCGCCACCAGCCAGCGCGGCATGATATCGGACATGTTGCGGGCGAGCCCATGTCCGGTGACCCGTCCGATCGTCGCGCTCACCATCTGGATTGCCACCATCAAGGGGAAGGCGAGGAGCATCGTCCAAAGCAGATGGTATCCGGCTTGCGCCCCCGCCTGGCTGTAGGTGGCGATACCCGAAGGATCGTCGTCCGCGGCTCCCGTGATAAGGCCGGGGCCCAGCAGGGCGGCACCGGAAACCCACTCCCTCAGCCGCCTCCTTGGTTTGCTCATCGACGGCCCGGGCCGGTTGGCGAAGGCAAGGTTTCGGGAACCGCAAGATCGGTCAAAGTGTATTATCAACGCGCAATTCGGTTGGGAGTCTCCACCGTGCGGACCGCTACCGCCCTCCTGATGCTTGTGGTACTGTCGGGGCCCGCCTTGGCTGACACAGCCGCCCCTCCCTGCCTGCGACAGAACATGGTCTTCGGATGGAAGGTGGTGAATGACCGTACCCTGATCGTCACCGACCGGGTCCGGAACCGGTTCAAGGTTTCGCTGGCGCCTGGCTGCTTCGACCTCAAATTCCATCTGGCGCTGAGCTTCCGCTCATTGGCGCGGATCGGTCTTGCCTGCCTTGGCCGCAACGATTTCGTGCTGGTGCGCCCTGGCGGCGGCGACCCGGCGCAACGCTGCCTGATCGCCGAGATCCAGCCCTATCGTTTCGCAGCCATTCCGCCCAAATAGGCGCCCACCCGCTTTGCCGGATCAGAGCGCCGCTCCGTCAAGGCCTATCCGCGAAAAATAGTCCATCCTTCCAAAGCAGCGTCCATCTTTCCAAAGCAGCGAAGGGATGTTAGTCCCCTCCGATGACTCCCGCCCTGTCCATCTCCCATCTGCGGAAAGTGTATCGCGGCGGCACCACCGCCGTGGACGATCTGTCGCTCACCATCCCCGAGGGCGAATTTTTCGGCTTTCTGGGACCGAACGGCGCCGGGAAATCCACCACCATCCACTGCATTACCGGAGTGGCCGAGCCGACGTCCGGAAGCGTCGAGATTTTCGGCATCGACGCGGTGAAGAATTACCGCGAAGCCCGCCGCATGGTGGGGCTTTGTCCCCAGGAATTCAATGTCGATCCTTTCGCCACGCCACGCCAGATCGTGGACTGGATGGGCGGGTATTTCGGCATGGCCGCATCCGCCCGCAAGGCGCGCATCGACTTTCTGTTGGAGCGCTTCGATCTGATCGCCCACGAGAAAAAGCAATTCCGGCAACTGTCGGGCGGCCTCAAGCGGCGGGTGGTGCTTGCCCGCGCCCTCGTCAACGATCCAAAGCTGATTATCCTGGACGAGCCCACCGCCGGCGTGGATGTGGAGTTGAGACGGGTGTTGTGGCGCTATCTGGCCGAAATCAACAAGGATGGGCGCACCATCCTTCTCACCTCCCACTATCTGGAGGAAGTGGAACGGCTTTGCCGCCATGTGGCGATCATCAATGGCGGCCGCATCGTGCGCCAGGGCTCCAAGGATGAGATTGCGGGCGGCCCCGGTGGCCTGGAGAATGCCTATTTGACGGCCACCGGTGCGGAGCCGGATCATGTGGCGGGGCAATGATGAGCGCGGCGATCGGCATCAAAAAGACAATGGGCGTGAACTGGATCGGCCTCTTCACCATGGTGCGGCGGGAGGTGTCGCGCATGGCGCGGGTGCCCATCCAGGCCTTTGTTGCGCCGTGGATTTCGGCCCTGCTGTTCATTTTCATTTTCGGTTCGGTGGTGGGGAGCCGCATCGCCCTCATCGGTGGGCACAAATACCTGCAATTCGTACTTCCCGGCGTCCTGATGATGAACATCGTCAATGCC
>JBOHKF010000019.1:0-4691 GCA_050729015.1 Rhizomicrobium sp.
TGAGCGCGTCATACAGGCCGAAGAAATCCGGCAGATATCCGAGCTGCTCATGGATGGCGCGCGGCTGCTCGCGTGTATCCAGTCCGCCGATCGTCACGCGGCCGTCATAGGGCGCCTCCAGCGCCGCCATCAGCCGCAGCAGCGTGGTCTTGCCCGCGCCATTGGGCCCGACCAGGGCGGTGATGGCGCCTGCCGCAATGGAAAGATTGACGCCATGAAGGGCACGATGGCCCGGATAGTCGAAGACAAGACCGGTGATTTCGATCATCGGGCTGGTTATAACCCCTTGTCACATCAGTAACAATTTGCGCCGGCCCTTGAATTCCCCTCTCTTTCCAGCCAGAAACGCCTGCTTTCTGTTGGAGATTCCATGCGTATCGCCATGATCGGCACGGGCTATGTCGGCCTGGTGTCGGGTGCCTGCCTGTCGGAGTTCGGCCATGATGTGGTCTGCATCGACAAGGATGCGTCCAAGGTCGAGACGCTGAAGTCCGGCGGCATTCCGATCTATGAGCCGGGGCTCGACGATGTCGTGGCCGATAACGCCAAGGCGGGGCGCCTGTCTTTCACCACCGACCTGAAAGCCGCCGTGGCGGGCGCCGAAGCGGTGTTCATCGCGGTGGGCACGCCCAGCCGGCGCGGCGATGGTCATGCCGACCTGTCCTATGTCTTTGCCGCGGCCGAGGAGATTGCCGAGGCCCTGACCGGCTATGCCGTGGTGGTGACCAAGTCCACCGTGCCGGTCGGCACCAGCCGCAAGGTGGAAGACATTATCCGCAAAGTCCGGCCCAATGCCGATTTCGACGTGGCCTCCAACCCGGAATTCCTGCGCGAAGGTTCGGCGATCGAGGATTTCCGCAAGCCTGACCGCGTCGTGGTGGGTTGCGACAGCGACCGCGGCCGCGAGGTGATGCGCGAAGTCTACCGGCCGCTTTACATCAATGAAACTCCCATTCTCTTCACCAGCCGCGAAACCAGCGAACTGATCAAATATGCGGCCAACGCCTTTCTCGCCACCAAGATTACCTTCATCAATGAGATGGCGAGCCTGTGCGAGAAAGTGGGCGGCAACATCCAGGACGTGGCGCGCGGCATCGGGCTGGACGGACGGATCGGGCGGAAATTCCTTCATGCCGGACCCGGCTTCGGCGGGTCCTGCTTTCCCAAGGACACGCAGGCGCTGGTGAAGACGGCCCGCGAAGCGGGCGCGCCGTCTTATATTGTGGAGGCGGTCGTTGCGGTCAATGATGCCAGAAAGCTGCGGATGGCGCAGAAGATCGAAACCGCGTTCGGCGGGGTCCGCGGCAAGACCGTCGCTGTCCTGGGCCTGACATTTAAGCCCAACACCGACGACATGCGCGATGCACCCAGCCTGGTGATCGTTCCCTATCTGCAAAAGGCCGGAGCCAATATTCGCGCCTACGACCCCGAGGGGCACAGGGAGGCGGAAAAACTGCTCAAGCTCGATTTCCGCAACAGTGCGTATGAGGCGCTGGCTGGGGCCGACGGCGTCGTCATTCTCACCGAATGGAACGAATTCCGCGCTCTCGACCTCGGCAAGGTGAAGGCGGCGCTTAAGACCCCTTTGATGGTGGATTTGCGCAACATCTACCGTCCCGAGGCGATGGCCGAAGCCGGCTTTCGCTATGTGAGCGTCGGCCGCGCCGACGCCCAACCGTGATTCTCGTCACCGGCGCCGCCGGCTTTATCGGCTCTCAGGTCGCGCTCCGGTTGCTGAAGCAGGGTGAGAGGGTTGTGGGGATCGACGATCTCAACCCCTATTACGACGTCTCTCTCAAGCAAGCCCGCCTCGCACCTTTGACCGCGATCGAGGATTTTCACTTCCTCAAGCTCGACATCAGCGACCAGGAACGCGTGGCAGACCTAGAGCGCCAATTTCCGAATGTCACCGCCATCCTTCACTTCGCCGCCCAACCGGGGATACGTTATTCCCTGGTCAATCCTTACGCCTATATCCAAGCCAATGTGATGGGCCAGGTAACGATGCTGGAACTGGCGCGGAAGCTGCGCGCTTTGCGGCATTTCGTCTATGCCAGCTCGTCATCGGTCTATGGCGGCAATGTGAGCTTGCCCTTCTCGGTGGGCGATCCGGTCGAACAACCCAATTCGCTTTATGCCGCCACCAAACGCGCCGACGAACTGATCGCGTATACTTACGCGCATCTTTATGGAATCGCGTGCACGGGCCTGCGCTTTTTCACCGTTTATGGGCCGTGGGGTCGGCCGGATATGGTCCCGATGATCTTCACCAGGGCTATCTTGAGCGGCCAGCCGATCAAATTGTTCAACCGGGGCGAGATGTGGCGCGATTTCACCTATATTGACGACATCGTGCGCGGCGTTCTCAGCGCGCTGGAACGGGTTCCATCGGGAACCCCGCCCCACAAGCTTTACAATCTTGGCAACAGCAGGAGCGAAAAGCTAACCGACTTCCTCGCGCAACTGGAAAGCGCCTTGCAGCGTAGAGCCGTCGTACAATTGGAGCCGATGCCGCCCGGCGATGTCGAGAGAACCTATGCCGATATCGAATCAAGCCGGCGCGATCTCGGCTTCGAGCCCGCTACACCGATCACCGCCGGGATCCCACAATTCGTGAAATGGTACACGGATTTCTATGGCGTTCAGATATAACGGCGCTGACGCAGGTGGCTTAGAATTCTGTCGGCCAGCGCATCGGGTCCTTCCTCCACAGTCTTGAGGACAAGCTCGGCCCGGAGCGGCGGTTCATAGGGGGAATCGATCCCGGTAAAATTCTTGATGGCGCCGGTCTTGGCCTTCTCGTAAAGACCTTTGGGATCGCGCTTCATGCAGACTTCCAACGGCGTGTCCACGAAGACTTCTATGAATTCGCCTTGGCCCACCAGTTCGCGTGCCATGCGCCGCTCGGACCGGAACGGCGAGATGAATGAGACCAGCACGAGCAGGCCCGAGTCGAGAAAGAGCTTGGCCGTTTCGGCGACGCGGCGGATATTCTCGACGCGATCGGCATCGGTGAAGCCCAGGTCGCGATTGAGGCCATGGCGGATGTTGTCGCCATCGAGAAGATATGTGTGCCGGCCCTGAGAGGCCAGCGCCTTTTCCAGTAGATTCGCGATGGTGGACTTGCCTGAACCGGAAAGGCCGGTGAACCACAGGATGACCGGCTTCTGATCCTTCATCGCCGAACGCGCGTTTTTGTCCACGTCCAGCGTCTGCCAGTGAACATTGGCGGCGCGCCTCAAGCCGAAGTCAATCAGTCCGGCGCCCACCGTGGCATTGCTGAAGCGGTCGATCAGGATGAAGCCTCCCAGGTCGCGATTGTCGCGATAAGCGTCGAATGCCATGGGCTGGGACAGCGTGATATTGCCGTAGCCTATCTCATTAAGCGCCAGCGTCTTGGTGGCAAGGTGCTCCAGGCTCACCACGTCAACTTTGTGCTTCAAGGTCGAGACGGTGGCCGGCACCGTGGACGTCGCGAGCTTGAGCAGATATTGCCGGCCCGGCAACAATTCCTCGTTCGCCATCCACAGGAGATGGGCGGCGAACTGGTCCGACACTTCCGGCCGGGCACGGGGGTCGCAGAGCAAATCGCCCCGCGAAATATCCACATCATCGGTCAAGGTGAGGGTCACGGAGTCACCGGCAACGGCTTGGGAAAGATCGCCGTCCGCCGTCACGATGCGAGCAATTTTGGAAAGCCGGCCGGACTTTGCCACCGCGACGTCATCGCCGGGATGCAACATTCCACCGGCCAGGGTTCCCGCAAAGCCTCGGAAATCCGCATTGGGGCGGTTCACCCATTGAACCGGAAACCGGAAAGGCTTGGCCGAGAGCTCGCTCTCCACATCCACATTTTCCAGATGGTCCAGCAAGGTGGGACCCTTGTACCAAGGCATGCGCTTTGAGCCGGCTGCGACGTTGTCGCCATATCGGGCAGACAACGGAATCGCGCTCGGGCCCGCAAATCCCAACCTGGCGAGGAAAGCGGCAAACTCGGCGGCAATCCGGTCGAAGGCGGCTTGCGAAAAATCCACCAGGTCCATCTTGTTGACCGCCAACACGACGTGGCGGATGCCCAACAGGCTCACAATATAGGCATGTCGCCGCGTCTGGGTCAGAACGCCTTTGCGGGCATCGGCCAAAATCACCGCAACTTCGCAATTGGAGGCGCCCGTCGCCATGTTGCGGGTATATTGCTCATGGCCCGGGGTGTCGGCGACGATGAATTTGCGCTTGTCGGTGGCGAAGAACCGATAGGCGACATCGATGGTGATGCCCTGCTCCCGTTCGGCCTCCAGCCCGTCTACCAGGAGCGCGAAGTCGATGTCTCCCTGGACGGTCCCGAAACTCCGGGAGTCCCGCGCCAAATTCGAGAGCGTATCGTCGAAGATGAGCTTGGTGTCGTAGAGAAGCCGCCCGATCAGCGTCGATTTGCCGTCATCCACGCTGCCACAGGTGAGGAACCTGAGCAGCGACTTTTTCTCCTGCGCCGCCAGGAACTCGGAAAGCTCAGACGGCGTCATCAGAAATACCCTTCCCGCTTCTTCCTTTCCATCGAAGCCTTCTCGTCGCTGTCGATCAGCCGGCCCTGGCGCTCACTGGTACGGGCCGTGAACATCTCGGTGACGATATCTTCCAGACTGTCGGCATCGCTTTCGATGGCGCCGGTCAGCGGATAACAGCCCAGGGTG
>JBOHKF010000020.1:0-1986 GCA_050729015.1 Rhizomicrobium sp.
ACTTCACAAAGCCGGCGAACTTCTTGTTGAAACGGTTGAGTCTCCCGCCGCGATCGATCAATTGCTGCTGGCCGCCCGTCCAGGCCGGGTGGGTGGTGGGATCGATGTCGAGCGTGACCTTCTGTCCCGACTGGCCATAGGTGGTGCGGGTTCTGTAGGTGGTGCCGTCGTTGAGGTGCACCTCGACGAAATGATAGCCCGGATGAATGCCCTTTTTCATGGCGGGCTTATAGGCAAAAGGCCGAGATCTGGCAAGCGCGGCATTGCTTCGCTTTGAGCCGGCGGCGGCGATCCTGTATTAGGGGCGGGAACCTCCGGAAGATCAGGCGCATGCCCCGAGGAGATGTGGAGGTCGGACGCCTGTCGGGACGGCCCGCCTCGCGCTCGCTGGCGCCATTGCGGCGCATCCTGCCGTTCCTTGCGCCCTACCGTGGCCGTATCGCGATTGCGGTGATCGCTCTTCTGGCCTCCTCCTTCGCCACCTTGGTGCTGCCCATGCTGGCGCGGGGCCTGATCGACCGCGATCTTTCCGTGAGCCAGGCTCGGATGCTCAGCAGCTATTACCTGGGCTTTGTCGCGGCCGCCGCGATTTTGGGCTTGAGTTCGGCCACCCGTTTCTACTTCGTGACCTGGCTGGGCGAGCGGGTTGTGGCCGACATTCGCAAGGCGGTGTTCGACAATGTGCTGGGATTGACGCCCGCCTTCTTCGAGGTCACGCGCACCGGCGAGGTGCTGTCACGCCTGACGGCCGACACCACTTTGATCCAGACCGTAGTGGGTTCCTCGGTTTCGGTCGCACTGCGCAACTTCGTGACTCTGGTCGGCGGGTTGATCTTGATGTTCGTGACCAGCCCCAGGCTGGCGCTGATGGTGATCGGCGCGGTGCTTCTGGTGATGGTGCCGATTCTCCTGTTCGGCCGCTGGGTGAGAAGCCTGTCGCGAAAGAGTCAGGATTCGATCGCCGATACCTCGGCCCGCGCCGGAGAAACCTTGAACGCCGTTCCCACCGTCCAGGCGTTCACCCAGGAAAATTTCGAGCGCCGGGCCTTCGCGACCACGGTCGAGCGGGCCTTTTTCTATGCCCGTAGCCGCACCCGGGCGCGGGCCGTTTTGACGGCGGTGGCGATCTTCACCGCCTTTGCCAGCCTTGCTACGGTGGGCGTGGTGGGTCTTCACGACATCATCGCCCATCGCATGACCGGCGGCCTCCTGGTGCAGTTCATTTTCTATGGCGGACTGGTGGCAGGGGGGGTCGGCGCGCTTTCCGAAACCTATGGCGACCTGCAGCGGGCAGCGGGCGCTTCGGAACGGCTGATGGAATTGCTGCATGAAAAGCCGGCCATCGCCGCGCCGACGAATCCCACGCCTTTGCCTTTGCGGCCCAGGGGCCAGGTAACGTTCGACCGGGTGACGTTCTACTATCCCACCCGCCCTGACATGGCCGCACTCAGGGATTTCTCCCTTCAGGTCGCGCCCGGCGCGGCGGTGGCGCTGGTGGGTCCTTCGGGCGCCGGCAAATCCACCGTTTTCCAATTGATGCTGCGCTTCTACGCGGCGCAAAGAGGGGCGGTCCGATTCGACGGCGTTGACATCGCCGATCTCGATCCCGCCCAACTACGCCGCGCCATTGCCGTGGTGGCGCAGGACCCGGTGATCTTCTCCGGCACCATTTCCGCCAATATCGCCTATGGCCGGCCCGCTGCCTCGATGACGGAGGTACGACGCGCCGCCGAGGCTGCCGCGGCGTCGGAGTTCATCGAGAGGCTGCCGCACCGGTTCGACACCCTAGTGGGCGAGCGCGGCATCACTCTTTCCGGCGGCCAGCGCCAGCGCCTGGCCATTGCCCGCGCGATGCTGCGCGACGCGCCTCTGTTGCTGCTCGACGAGGCCACCAGCGCGCTCGACGCCGAGAACGAGCTGTTGGTGCAGCAGGGTCTTGCCAATCTGATGATCGGTCGCACCACCATGGTGATCGCGCACCGGCTC
>JBOHKF010000021.1:0-3926 GCA_050729015.1 Rhizomicrobium sp.
CGATGACCGGGATTAACGGCAATACGATAACTGCGCTGCCGCACGCCGCCCTCCAAACGCTGATGGGACAGCAGCACAGCCCCACCGCGTGGTAGGCGAGCCCATATTGAGATTGGCCTGAGTGGGACTCCGATTTGGACGCCCGCGCCTGCCGGGTGCCCATCGGTGCGGAAAGACGTTAGCGGCACATGCTGGAAAAGGCGCGGTCGGAGATCAGAGGATTGCATTCCACTTCGGTGATGAACCACCAGAGGCCACCCACGATCACGATGCCGGCCAGTATGATGCCCGCGATCAGAAATATGGGACTTTCCCGGACCCGGTCCTCGGCATCCTTCCGGTCGAGCGCCCGGTCTTCCTGCCCGCTCAGGCGCACATTCTCGACGGCGCGGTCGGCGGCTTGCCGCCGGGCCACCCATTCGCGCGTCTGAGGCGATTGACCTTCCTCGTCTTCCATGGCCATAGGCTCGATGACAAGCCGGCCCGGGTCAACCGGGCCGGCTCGCTTTTTTGTCGTTAACGGGGCCTCCCGTGGGAACCGCGGTGGAAATCACCGCCGCGGAATCCACGGTCGCGATCTCAGCCCCGGCGCCAGTCGCGATCGCGATCGCCCCAACCGCTCCAGAAACCGATGGTGGGAGCATAGCCGTAGCCATAATTGTAATAGGCTGGCGTGCAATAATAGGGATTGTAGTAGCGGTTATAGGGATCGCAGACGGGAGCTGCCGGGGGTCCATAATAGTTGGGGCCGATACCGATGCCGAAAGAGACTGCGGCGGAGGCCGGCTGGGCAACCGCGGCGGCCGCACCCGCCACCATCACCGCACCCAAGGCGATTTTCGCAAAGTGTTTCATGAGGCTCTCCTTAATTTTCATCTTCCATTGCCCATGATTGTTGCACTGAGGGGGCTGAACCCCACCTGAAGGAGCCGCATGTCCACCCGTTCACCTTGTGGGCGGAAATAAGGCCGCGAGGAAGCGCGGCAAAGCCCCACCAACTTTCCGGACCCCTTTGCATGCCGGTGGAAGCTTGGAACCCGACCGGCGAGCCTCGCGTTTGACAAAAGCCGGTACAGGTCGGGCTTATTCTTACTGTTGGGGGCGGGCCGCGCCTTCCGTCCGGCATGTGGAAGAGATCGCCATTTGCTCGATTGCGGCACCGGAAATTCCGATCTTCTTGCCCGCACTGTGGGGTGGACGCGCGACGCCTTCGACGCCGATGCGTTGATGCAGACGGCGCTGCGAAGGGCGGGCCGCGGGACGTTTTCCGATACGAGCTTTGTCGAGCCCCTGAAGCGGCTGCTCGCCGCTTACGAGGCGGAAGCCGATTTGTCCGCCTTCGGCCGCTACGCCGTCAGGTTCGACATGCTTCGCTGTCTCAACAACCTGCTCTGCCTCGATGCCGCCGAGGCAAGCGACCCGGGGATCACCCGTCACCCCATCGAACGCCCGCTCTTCATCACCGGGTTGCCGCGCAGCGCGACCACTTTCCTGCACACGCTGCTTGCCCAGGATCCCGGCCACGCCGCCCCGCGCTGCTGGCAACTGATCTATCCCTATTCCGCCTCGCGCCTGGGCGCCCGCTTGAGGCGCGCTCAGGTGGGTTTCCAGCTTTGCGTCTTCCGGCTGTTTTCGCCGGGTCTTGACGAGCTTCACCCGATGTCGGCGGACGCGCCCCAGGAGTGCACCGACATCACCGCGCAAGTGTTTCAAAGCCTGCGCTTCGACAGCACCCACCGCATCCCTTCTTATCAGAAATGGCTCGATGCCCATGGCCACGAGGCTGCGTTCCGATTTCATCGGCGGTTCCTGCAGCATCTGGACGCCCAACGACCCGGACGCCGCTGGGTCCTGAAGTCACCGGACCATGTCTTTGCACTGCGGGCGATCCGCGCCGCCTATCCCGATGCCCGGATCGTTTTTCTCCACCGGGATCCATTGAGCGTGGTGGCGTCGTGCGTGAAGCTGGCGGAAATGCTGCGGCGTCCCTTCACGCGCCACCTGGACCTGAGCGAAGTCGGCAGTCAGGTCAGTTCGCGACTGGTGGAAAGCACCGTGCGGATGACGCAGGCGGCCGCCGCCGACCCGGCGATCATGCATCTCCATTACCGGGAGGTGACCTCCTCGCCGATGGAAACGGTCGGGAAACTTTACCGCTATTGTGGCATCCCGCTCGAAAACGACGCCGAAGCACGGATGCGCCGCTGGCTCGGCTTGGCCGCGCCGGCGCATCGGCCGCGCTACAGCCTTGAGGAATTCGGGCTCAACGCGAGCGATTTGCGCGCCCGCTTCGCTCGCTATATGCAGGTATTTGACATTGCGCCGGAGTGGAAGGGCGCAGGCGCGCCGAATACCTGAAACATCCGATGAAGCCAGTCAAATACGGCATTTTTTTCTTCGGCATCGCGGTGCTGGCGGCCCTGGCGGTTTACGCCGGGGTCCACAATGTGGTGCGCACTCTGGCCCGCCTCGGCTGGGGCGGGTTCTCACTGATCACAGGCCTGCACCTTCTGGTTATCGCCGCCATGGGCGTGGCTTGGTGGTCGGTGGGCCGGGATGGCCTTTCCAAATTCCTGATGGCGCGCTGGGTGCGCGATTCGGTGGCCGAGGTGCTGCCCTTTTCCCAGATCGGGGGCTATTTTTCCGGCGCCCGGGCGGCCAGCCTGGGCGGTACGCCGCTCACGCGAAGCGCGCTTTCCATGCTCGCAGACCTGGTGAGCGAGTTTGCGGCCAAGCTCGTCTACGTGCTCGCCGCAATTGTCTGTCTCGCCTCCCTGCTTCCCGGCGCCTATTTGATTTGGCCCATGATGGGGATGCTGGGGCTTGCCTTTGCCGGGTTTCTGTTCGCTGCGGTCTTCCGCGAGCGCTTGAAAAAGATACTGGAGCATTGGGCGCCACGACTGGTTGGCCGGTGGATTCCCTTGCGCGCCGGGACGAAGCTGGACTTTGGAGATTATTTCCAGTGGGACCGCCTCTGCCCAAGCTTCCTCATCCATTTGGCATGCTGGTTTTTCGGTGCCTTGGAAGCGTGGGTGACGCTGCGCCTGATGGGGATACCGGTCACCGGCGGCGAAGCCCTGGTGATTGACAGTCTCGCCACATCTTTACGCGCGCTCGGCTTCATGGTCCCCGCGGCGATAGGCGTCCAGGAAGGCGGATATGTCCTGGTTTGCCTCCTGTTCGGCATCGCACCTGCCGAAGCGGTAGCCTTCTCGCTGGCCCGCCGGGCCCGCGATCTCGCGATCGGCCTTCCGGGCCTCGGTCTGTGGCAGTTCCTGGAAGCCAAGGCTTTTCGCAATCCGGTCGAGCAGAACTAATCCGTCGCCACCCTGGGCGGCGAAGCCACCGGGGCCGCCGAGCGGCGGGCGAACAGGCCGAACGAGAAGATGCCCAGATAGCAGATCGCCGGCACCGTCAAGGCGCCCTTGAGTCCCACCAGATCCGCGGCACGTCCGGTGATGAGGGGGACGACGGCGCCGCCGACGATGGCCATGCAGAGAAGTCCCGAGCCATCGGCAGCGCGCCGGCCCAATCCTTCCGAAGCGAGGGAGAAAATGGTGGGAAACATGATGGAGTTGAAAAGGCCGATGGCGAGCAGCGACCAGGCGGAAAGCGCGCCGCCGCTGTTAGCCGAAACGCCCAGAAGCCCCATCGCCACCAAAGCAGAAACCGCCAATACTTTCCCCGGTGAAACAAACTCGAGGACATAGGACCCGACAAAGCGGCCCAGCAACGCCCCGCCCCAATAAAACGCCACATGCTTGCCCGCGGCCACCGCCGAGAGGCCCAGCGTGCCGGGCTGCATAAGGTAATTGACGATCACCGAGCCGATCGCGACTTCAGCTCCCACATATAGGAAGATCGAGGCGACGCCGAAGGCAAAGCGCGGCCTCCCCAGAAGGTCGAATGCTTTCAGAATATCGGCG
>JBOHKF010000022.1:0-3849 GCA_050729015.1 Rhizomicrobium sp.
TCATTGATCAGCACATAGTCATATTCCGCCCAATGGCTGATTTCGTCGTCGGCACGCGCCATGCGGCTCGCCACCACCTCCTCGGCATCCTGGGCGCGGGCGCGCAGGCGACGCTCCAACTCGCCGCGGCTGGGCGGAAGGATGAAGATGCTCACCAAATCGTCGCCGGCCTGCTGGCGCAATTGCTGGGTCCCCTGCCAATCGATGTCGAACAGCACATCCCGACCCTCGGCAAGCGCCATCGTCACCGGTTGCCGGGGCGTGCCATAGCGATGACCAAACACCTGGGCATGCTCGAGGAATTCGCGCCCATCCGCCAGACCTCGAAAGGCGGACGGCGAGATGAAGAAATAATCCCTGCCCTCTACCTCATCCGGGCGGGGAGGCCGGGTCGTCACCGACACGCTCATCGCAAGATTGGAATCGGCTTCGAGAAGCCGGCGCGACAACGTGGTCTTGCCGGCGCCGGAAGGTGACGACAGAACCAGCATCAAGCCGCGGCGCAAGACTTCCTCATTCGACATTCTGCGCCTGCTCCCGGAACTGATCGATCGTGGCTTTGAGCGCAAGGCCCGCACGGGTGAGCGCGATATCGGCGGATTTGGAGCAAAGCGTGTTGGCTTCGCGATTGAATTCCTGGGCCAGGAAGTCAAGCTTGCGACCCACAGCCTGACCCGAGCCGATCAGGACGCGCGCGTCCTGGACATGGGCCTTGAGCCGGTCCAACTCCTCGCGCACATCGGCGCGGGTGGCCAAAAGAGCGACGTCCTGGGCCAACTTTTCCACCGCTAAAGGGGTGCCTCGCAACAGCTCCTCGATCTGGCCTTTGAGCCGGTCCTGGAGCTTTGCGGGCTGGTCGGCGGCAATCCTATCCGCCTCGCCCACCAGCCTGGCGATCTCGTCCACCTGGACTTCCAGCAATGCCTTAAGCTTGCTGCCTTCGTTGCGGCGGGCTTTGGCGAGCGAATCGAAGGCGGTGGCAAGGGTTCCGAGAATCTCCGCATCGCGGTGACCGCGCGCGACCGGATCGAGAAGGCCGGTGTCTTCCTGCACGATCACCCCCTTGAGTGCCAGCAGTCCGTCAATGCGCGCCGGCGCCAAGCCCGTCTCGGCAGCTATTTCGCGCGCGAGCTTGACCGCGGAGGCCAGCGCCACAGGATCCACCTTGAGCCCCCGCGCCGCCGCATCCGCTTCCACGGTGAGGCCGGCCTGAAAATTGCCCCGGCGGAAACGCTCGGCCGCCAGCATCCGCGCCGGTTGTTCCAGCGACTCAAAACCGGGTGGCGTGCGCAGCCGGAGTTCCAGGCTGCGCCCATTCACGCTCTTTATTTCCCATCGCCAGCGCAAGCCGGCATGGCTGCCGGTACTTTCGGCAAAGCCGGTCATGCTCATCATGATCATGCGTCGCTCTCTTTAGAGGATTTGCGGAAAATCTAAAGCAAACCGAGGAAAAGTGTGAAGCGGTTTTCCGAGCTTCGCCAATCGGATCGCCGACGCCACGAAACCTCGCCGAAGGCGATCATGTCCGTGTCACCGGGGCGGTGGGTGGCGGGGACGCGCCTCGCTCTCCTTGGGGGACGGAGGGGGCGGATTCTCCTTCCGGAGAAAGCTGCGATAGACTTTCACATCGCGGTCGTGCTCGGCCTCGGTGGCGGCAAAGCTGTGCCCGCCCTTGCCGTTGGCGACGAAATAGAGATCGGGGCTGGCTAGGGGATTGAGCACGGCTTCGAGCGAATCCTTACTGGGATTGCAGATGGGCGCGGGGGGAAGTCCGGGTATCACGTAGGTGTTGTATGGCGTTTGAGCCGTAATCTCGTTTTCGCGGATCGGCCGGCCCAGCGGGTAGCCTCCGGTGACTCCATAAATGATCGTGGGGTCGGATTGGAGCTTCATGCCCTGGCGCAGGCGGTTGTCGAAAACCGCGGCGATGTGGCGGCGTTCTTCGGGAAGGGCGGATTCTTTTTCCACAATCGAGGCCATGATGACGGCCTGCTCGGGACTGGCGAAAGGAAGCCCCGCGTCACGATGTCCCCACGCCCGGGAAAAAAACCGGGCCTGGGCCCTTTCCATGCGGGCGATGAGATCGGCGCGGGTCGTGCCGCGCGTGAAGAGGTAGGTCTCGGGAAGAAGCGCGCCTTCCGCGGGCACCGGCCCCGCGCTCCCCGCGAGCAGCGGATCGTCCTGGACCAGCTTGCGAACCATCGCCGAAGTGAGCCCCTCGGCGATGGTGATCTTGTGCTGGATGGACTTGCCCAGCACCATGATCGCCGTGATCTCGGCCATGCTGGCGCGGGGAGGAATGGCATATTCACCGGCCTTCACCTTGCCCGCCCGGCCTTGGAGATGAAGTTCGGCCTCATAAAGGAACGCGTTCTTGAGGAGGCCGGCTGCCTGCAACTGACGCGCGATTTCGCCTCCCCCGGTCCGCGGAGCGATCAAAATTGCGGTCTCCCGCGGGGACGGTCCCGGCGCCATCCAGGTCCGGTCCATGAACGCCACGGTTCCAGCGCCGATCACCCCCAAAAGACCGAGGAGGATCAGAAGGCGCCGCATCACACCTTGGAGAGAATCAGGGCGGCGTTGGTGCCGCCGAAGCCAAAACTGTTGGACATGGCAATATTGACGGCGCGCTTTCTGGCTTTTTTAGGCACCAGGTCCATCACCGTCGGGACGTCGGGATTTTCCAGGTTGATGGTCGGCGGGATCATGCCGTCGCGCATTGCCAGGAGGCAGAAGATGGCCTCGACGGCGCCGGCCGCGCCCAAAAGGTGCCCAATCGAGGATTTCGTGGACGAAATGGGCATGTCCCGGGCGGCCGCGCCCAGAAGCCGTTCCACCGCGCCGATCTCGATCCCGTCCGCCATGGTCGAGGTTCCATGGGCGTTGATATAGTCGAGGTCGCTGCCGGAGACGCCGGCCCGCTTGATCGCCATTTGCATCGCGCGATAGCCGCCATCGCCGTCTTCCGATGGCGCAGTCACATGAAAGGCGTCGCCGGAAAGCCCGTAACCTCTCACCTCGCCATAGATCTTGGCCCCGCGCGCTTTGGCATGCTCGAATTCCTCCAGCATCACCACGCCTGCTCCCTCGCCCATCACGAAACCGTCGCGGTCCTTGTCGTAAGGCCGCGACGCTTCACTGGGCCGGTCGTTGAAGCCCGTGGAGAGCGCCCGGCAGGCGTTGAAGCCGGCGATGCCCAGCCTGCAGATCGCCGCCTCCGCCCCCCCCGCCAACATCATATCGGCATCGTCCAGCGCGATCAGCCGCGCCGCATCGCCGATGGCATGGGCGCCGGTGGCACACGCCGTCACCACCGAGTGGTTTGGACCTTTGCAGCCATGCGCGATCGAGACATAGCCCGAAACAAGGTTAATCAGTCTGCCGGGAATGAAGAAAGGTGAAAGCCGGCGAGGACCCTTTTCGTGCACCAGGATGGCGCCATCCTCAATACCGGCGAGGCCGCCGATGCCCGAGCCGATCAGCACGCCGGTTCGTGTGCGTTCTTCTTCCGTCACGGGTTGCCAGCCGGAATCCGAGACCGCCTGCCGGGCGGCGGCCAGGCCGAAGACGATGAAATCGTCCATCCGCCGCTGCTCTTTGGGATCCACCCATTGATCGGGGTTGAAGGTCCCGTTCGAGCCGTCACCGCGAGGCACCTGGCAGGCGATCTTGGTCGGCAGGTCGTCAGCCCTGAACCTGGTGATCGGACTCGCTCCGGACTTGCCTTGAAGGAGCGCGGCCCAGCTTTCCTCCACGCCACAGCCCAGCGGCGTGACCAGGCCAATTCCCGCTACCACAACCCGGCGCATGGACGAGAAATCAGGCGTTGGCCTTGTCTATGTATTTGAC
>JBOHKF010000023.1:0-6252 GCA_050729015.1 Rhizomicrobium sp.
GCTTGTAGAAGCTGCGCAACAGCGTCACGTCATTGCCCAAGATCCCGGAATTCTCGATCGACTGGAAAACGATGATCTTCCCCTTGGCGGCGATGCGGGCGGCATCTTCCGGCACAAAGGCGAGCTCGAATTGTGCCGGATGGGCTGCGACCATCTCGCGGATCTCCATGGCGCGCAGAAAGGCGGCGTCGCGCATGGCGCTCATGCCTTCCGGCGTGACCGGCGCCTGCGGGGTGTAGATCGCGAAGAATCCCCCGTCCAGCCCGCCTTCGACCATGCGCGGATAATCGACCTGGGTGAAATCCTGGTCGAAACTGTGCCTGTCCATCACGTTCCAGCCAGGGCGCGCCAGATTGGCGGCATGTCCAGATGGGTGTCGATGCAGATCAATTTCATGTGAAGGGCGCGCGCGTCTACCGCCGCCCTCGCCAATCCAGGCGCCAAAGCCAGCGCCGCCGCGCCGCTGGCCAACGCCGTCCGCCGTGACATGATCATGTTCTTCTCCGCCCCTAATGTCAGAAGTTGAAGGTAACACGAGCGTAATAGTATTCGCCATTGGGATCCCAGACCGTGCCGTCGGGATCTCCTATGACATTGCTGTTATCGATGAGCCGGGTTTGACCATTTACGAGGCCCTCATCCGGGACCAAACGCCTGGCGCGGGATCCATCGCATACCGGCGGACACGGCCAACGCGACAGGACCGCTCCGGAATTTGCGAAACCAAGTTGCGGCTCGGGAGTTTCCGGCCCTGGGGTCCTTGTCGAGCATTCCCATGCATCTTCTGAACCTGGCGCTCGCACTGGCCAAGCTCCATCCGATGGCAGCGGGGGTGGGGGCTGCCGCATTGCTCCTGCTGGCCGCGCTAGCCATGGGGCTGAAATTTTCATCGCTGCGGCAGCGGCCACGCCGGCCACTGGCCTTGATCGTCTGCGATGCCATCGCGGTGGGAAGCGTCCGGGAGCCCGCAAACCCGCCCGCGCCTGCCTGCGAGGACGACGAAAGCGACAGGGTTGAAGGCCATTCTCCCGCGCAGATCGCCTTGAGCGGCATCGAGAATGCCGACGGAAATCAATGGCGTTTTTCGATCCACAAGCCGGGCAACGTCATCGCCACGTTCTGCTATCCCGGAAAGACCGAAGCCTGTGCCGCCCACAAGGCGATGCGGCGCGCGCTCAAGGATTTGAGCTTCGCGATTGCGCCCGGAAAAAGCTTGCCCCGGCCCGGGAGCAATCCGGCAAGCGACATCGACCTCAGCCGCCACCGCTCGATCTGGTTTGACCGCCCCGGGACGGTCGCGAAGTTACGGATCGGCTGAGGCGTCCGTTCCCTTCAACGGGCGCTTGTCGGGCCTTCGGACGGTACCGACAAGTCCGGGCCGGTCACTTGGCGGTATCCTGCATGCCCATCGAGACGAGCTGGGCGTGCCATTTGTCCAGCGCCGCGGACTGCTCGGTGGGCGAAAGCTGCGCCCATTCCCCGTCATAGCGCTGTTTGCGCGCCATGCGCCCGTCCGGCGTTTCGGCCCGGTCCTTGGCCATCTCCTTGGCGCGCGCGGCCTTGACCTGGTCGGCCGTCATGCCCTCGTTGGCCTTTTCGCGGTCCACGATCATCATCGCCATGTCTTCGCGCGAGAAGATGCCGAATCCGCCTTGTGCATTCAGCCTCATTCTTCGCCCGCTCATGGCCTTGCCGTTCGTGCTCTTCATGCTGCCCCCGCTCATGCTTCCGCCTTGGCCCTGGGCAAAGGCCGGACCGGCAAGAAGGCTGGCGCTGAGGCAGGCTAGAACCATTCCCGTGATACGCATGATGCTCTCCCTTGATGGATTGTCACTGAACGCATCTCCGCGCTTCCGCGCAGCAAAAGCGAAGTGGTGAAGGACTATAGCCTATCTTTGAGGCAGGCGAAAGCAAGCGCCGGGCGGCCTTCAGGCCGCCCGGTCCTGTTTTCGGTGCTCAGCCGCCCAGGAAATCCTGCTTGCCCAAGGCCACGCCCTTGTGGCGCAGGATGTCGTAGCCCGTGGTGACATGGAAATAGAAATTGGGCAGCACGAAATCGTTGAGATAATCCTTGCCGTTGAAGTGCAGTTCCCGCTGGGGGAATTTGAGGTGGATTTCCCTGGTTTCGGCGCCCTGGAATTTGCCGGCATCCAGGCTTTTCAGGAAGGCGATGGTTGTTTTGAGCCGCTCCTTCAACTCCGCGACCGTGGTCTCATTGTCCGCATAGGACGGGATTTCCGCCCCCGCCAGCCGCGCCGCGCCGCCCTTGGCCATGTCGGTGGCGATCTGCACCTGCTTGGTGAGCGGCAGCATATCGGGCGCCAACCTCAATTCGAGATAGGAATCCACCTTTTCCCCCTTCTCCTTGGCATGGGCCTCGGCCTTGCCCAGGATGGACAGATAGCCGCCCAGCATATGAGTGAGCGGCGGAATTAAAGCGTCATACAAGGTAAAGGCCAATGTCGTCTCCCTGTGAAATTCTGGAGGCGCGAATTGACCGCGAAACACGATTGCAATCAAGCGTCCCATGGGCCTATGAAGCCCATGTTTGCATAAAGGTTTTGAGCGTCATGAGCGAAGGCGGTGCCAGCGCCGAACGAAGTCTTCCCGACCGGCTTTCCACCGATCCCACAAGTCCCCACCACGACGCCTCGCTTTTGGAACGCGGCGTGGGGGTGCGGTTCAACGGCATCGAGCGCACCAATGTAGAGGAATATTGCGTGAGCGAGGGTTGGGTGCGGCTGGCGGTGGGAAAGACCGTGGACCGCCAGGGCAATCCGATGACGGTCAAATATAAGGGCACGGTCGAACCCTATCTGCTCAAGGCTTAGCCGCCGATGACCGAGCAAGACGGCCTGCCGTTGCCAGGGCGCTATTGGGCCATCCTGACCGTCGGGCTCGGCATCGTGATGGCGGTGCTGGATGGGGCCATCGCCAATGTGGCGCTGCCGACCATCGCCCAGAATCTTCACGCCAGCCCCTCTTTTTCGGTGTGGATCGTCAACGGCTATCAGCTCGCCATCACCATTTCGCTGCTGCCTCTGGCCGCCATGGGCGAGATCGTTGGTTATCGCAGAATCTATCTTGCGGGGCTGGTGCTTTTCACCATCGCCTCGCTCGCTTGCGCGTTTTCTCAAACGCTGCTGCTCTTGACCGCGGCGCGGGTGCTGCAAGGCTTTGGCGCTGCCGGCATCATGAGCGTGAACACCGCCCTGGTGCGCTTCATCTATCCCAAGGCGCAACTTGGCCGCGGCATCGGCATCAACGCGCTGGTGGTTGCCGTTTCCGCCGCGGTCGGCCCCACGTTGGCGGCCGGCATTCTCTCGGTCGGAAGCTGGCCTTATCTGTTCGCGGTCAACATCCCTTTTGGCATCGCCGCGGTGCTGGTGGGGCGAAATTGCCTACCCCACACCAGGAGGGCCCGTCATGCCTTCGACTGGCGGGGCGCGGTCTTGAGCGCGCTCGCTTTCGGGCTCGGCATCTCCGCCATTGACAGCGTGGGGCATGGCGAGCCGCCGATCCTCTATGTCTCGGAGCTTGCCGCGGCCCTGGTCGCCGGCACCGTGCTGGTAAGGCGTGAGCTTCATGCGCCATCGCCGCTGCTGCCCGTCGATCTGTTGCGCATTCCCATTTTCACGCTTTCCATCTTGACCTCGATCGCCTCCTTTTGCGCCCAGATGCTGGCCTATGTGGCGCTTCCCTTCTATTTCACCGAGCATTTTGGCTTTTCCCCCGTCGCCATCGGGCTCTTGATCACACCCTGGCCCATCGGCGTGGCGCTGACCGCGCCCATCGCCGGCTTGCTGGCGGAACGCTATCCCGCGGGCCTTTTGGGCGGCATCGGGCTGCTCGCGTTCGCGGCCGGCTTGGCGGCACTGGCCTTGCTGCCCGCTCATCCCGCCCTGCCGGACATCGTCTGGCGCATGGCGTTGGCCGGCGCCGGCTTCGGTCTTTTCCAGTCGCCCAACAACCGCACCATGATCGCGGCTGCGCCCCGCGAGCGGAGCGGGGGCGCCTCCGGGATGCTGGGAACGGCGCGGCTTCTGGGCCAGACCACGGGCGCGGCGCTGGTGGCGCTCCTGTTGGCGCGCTATCCGGTCCAGGGCACGCGCATCGCGCTCGCCCTGGGCGTGGGCTTCGCCCTGGGTGGAGCGGTTCTTTCCACGCTGCGCTTGTCGGAGGCGGGCTCCCAGGGCGGCCGGGCGGTCAGGGTCTTGGACGCGCCACGGGCAGCCGAGCAACGATTCAGGCGCGAGCGCAGCTGAATTTCGAAGGGCGCGCCACCGACGCTGCTTGGAGGGCAACCCGTGGCGCGGCACGCTACTCGTACCGCAACGCCGAAATGGGATTGGCGCGGGCGACACGCAGGGCATGGGCGTAGACCGTGGCCCAGGCGATCAGGAGAGCGCCGGCGCCGGCGGCCAGAAAATAAAGCGGATTGAGATCGATGCGGTACGCATAGCCTTCCAGCCAACGGTGCAGATAGTAATAGGCAATCGGCCAGGCGACGAGGTTGGCGAGAAGCACGGGAATCGAGAACTGCCAGAGAAGCAGAAACACGATGTCCCGGCGGCGGGCGCCGAAAGCCTTGCGGATGCCGATCTCCTTGGTGCGGCGCTCGGTCGAGAAGGCGGCAAGGCCGAAAAGGCCAAGGCAGGCGATCAGGATGGCAATCCCCACGAACAGCCCGAAAACACGTCCTTGCTTTTCATCGGCCTGGAACTCCTTCTCGAAATCGGCGTCCAGGAAATAGCGATGGATGGCGAGCGACGGCGCGAAAGCGTGCCAGGTGCGGTCAATGGCGGAAAGCGCTTCGGAGACGCCGTTCGCGGGAACCTTGACCGAGACCATGCTCATGTCCGGAAAGAAGGCATAGAAGGTCGGTACGATCGTTTTGCGGTCGCCTTCGAATTTGAAATCGGCGGTGACGCCGACCACGGTGGCGCGCGACTTGTGGGTAAAGTTTTGACCGTCATCGGCGGCAAAGAAGCTTTTGCCGAGCGCGCTTTCGGGCGTGTCGCCGATGCGCTTTGCCATCGCTTCATTGATGACGACATTGAAGGGAAAATGCCGCCGCTCCTCGTCGTCCGGTCTGAGGGGCCGTCCGCTCAAAAGCTTGATCCCGTACAGGGAGAAGAAATCCGGGCCGGTGCCGACTTCGCGGATCACGTTGTTGCCGGGCTCGCCCGGCACTTGGACGATGGTGTTGCTGTTGTCGCCGGAAAAAGGCACGTCGCCCGAGAGCGCCGCGCCTTTGAGGGCCGGGTCTGCGGCAAGCGCGCGCACGAAGCTCTGGCGCGGCGCCGGCATCATGCCGTTGGTGCTCACCACCACCACGCCGTCCTTGGTCAGCCCCAGGTCGATGGCGTGGGCAAAGGAGATCTGCTGGAACACCACCAGGGCCGCGATCCCCAGCCCGATCGAAACCGCGAACTGCAACACCACCAGCACGGTGCGCACCAGGCCCGAGCCATGGACGGTTTGGGCCTGATGTCTCAGCGCCAACGCGGGACGGAAAGCGGAGAGGATCAGGGCCGGATAGGCTCCTGCCAGGAGGCCGGTCAGGACGGCAAGCCCGACCAGCCCCAAGGCGAGCGGCCAATCCTGGAGATAGTCGAGGGCGATGGGTTCGCCCACCATCCGGTCGAAGAAGGGCAACAGGAGTTCGCTGAGCGCGAATGCCAGAACCAGGGAAATCGCCGCGATCAGCACCGATTCGGTGAGGAACTGCACCACCAATTGACCGCGCCTGGCGCCCACGACTTTCCGAAGTGAAATCTCCTTGGCCCGCACCATTGCCCGGGCGGTGGCGAGATTGGTGAAATTGAAGCAGGCGACCAGAAGAATCAGGACGGCGATGACGGCAAACCCGTAGACCATGGTCCAGCTTCCCCCCGGGGTCATGCCGCCATAGCGGTCGCTGGAAAGATGGACGTCCCTAAAGGGCGTGAGCCTGGACACGAAGACCTGGCTGGCGCGCAACTTCATGCCCACGAGCTTGCCGAGATCGACCGAGCGGTCGAACAGCGCCGCCAACTTCTGCACCACCAGGGTGGGATCGGCGCCCGGTTCAAGCTCCACATAGGAAAAGCCGCTCGAGGAAAGCCAGGTCTGCTTGCGTCCGGGAGACATGGGATCGGCGGCGGAGGTGTTGGGGATGAAGACGTCGCCGCTCACTTGGGTGTTATGCGGCAGGTCGGCGGCGATACCGGTCACGATCGCCGTGGCCTCGCGGATGGTGCAGCCTTGGAT
>JBOHKF010000024.1:0-2250 GCA_050729015.1 Rhizomicrobium sp.
TCGGCAAAGTGCTTGGAACCTACTCCCAAGGAGAGTGCGCCAACTATTTCACCAACGCAGGTTACGCCTGAGCGAACCTAAATTCATCCCGCTCTAAGCCGAGCCGAACGGCGAAGGCAACGAGCCGGGCGCGAAGGCGTCCGGCTTTTTTGTTGGCCGCGCGGCAAGAGCAATTCCGGGCTGGGCAGGCGGGCGCCTGCTAGGCCGCCTGGCTCGAGGAGCCCGTCTGGTCGGTGAGGATCGCGTAGAGCGCTTCCGCGCTTTGGGCGGCACGCAATTTTTCGCATGTCTGCTGGTTGCGCAAAAGGCGCGACACCCGCGCCAGCGCCTTCAAATGATCGGCGCCGGCGTTCTCGGGGGCCAGCAGCATGAACACCAGATCAACCGGCTGGCCGTCCACCGCTTCATAGTCGATTGGCGTCTCCAGACGGGCGAAGACGCCGGCGATGCCGGGGATGCCTGCCATACGCCCGTGGGGGATGGCGATGCCGGCGCCCACGCCGGTGGTTCCCAGCCTCTCGCGCTCGATCAGTGTCTCAAGAATCTGCTTCTCCGGAAGCTTGGTGCGGGCGTGCGCGCGGGCGGCCAATTCCTGGAGCAGTTGCTTTTTGTTCTGGGCTTTCAGGAAGGCGAGCACCGCTTCGGGAGCGAGCAGGTCGGAGATATTCATCAGCTTCCCTTGATAATTTCAGAGAGGATAATCTCAGAGAGGATAATCTCAGAGAGGAATGATCTCGGAGAGGTCCGCTCTTAAAGGCTCCGCCTTGCCTTCGAAAAAGCGCGCGGGTTCATAGGCCGGGGCATGGTTAATGTCAAATAGCTTGGGGCCGGGGAAAAAGCCGGAAATCCCGCCCTCTCTTTATGGTCCCGCCTTGAAGCGACGGCGCTCCACCGAGGACGGAATGTGCATTGCTTCGCGATATTTAGCGACGGTGCGCCGGGCGATGTTCACGCCCTGAGCGGTCAGCAGCGAAACGATGCGGTCGTCGGACAGGATTTCGCGAATCTCCTCTTTCCCGATCATTTCCCGAATCCGGTCGCGTACCGCTTCGGCGCTGTGCGATTCCAGGCCGGTCATCGATTGGATCGAGGCGGTGAAGAAATATTTGAGCTCGAACAATCCGCGCGGGGTGGCGATATACTTGTTCGCGGTGACCCGGCTCACTGTGGATTCGTGCATGCCGATGGCTTCGGCCACGGTGCGCAGATTGAGCGGCCGCAAATGCCTCACCCCATGCGCGAGGAATCCGTCCTGCTGGCGCACGATCTCGCTTGCGACCTTGAGGATGGTGCGGGCGCGCTGGTCCAGGCTCTTTACCAGCCAATTGGCGTTGTTGAAACAATCCGAGAGATAGGTCTTGGCGTGCCTGTCGCGCGCAGTCCGGCTGATTTCCGCGTAATAGCGCGAATTGACCAGAAGGCGCGGCAAGGTTTCGGAATTCAATTCCACCAGCCAGTCGCCGTCGGGCCCGGCCCGCACGAACACGTCGGCAATGACGGACGCCACCGGTTCCGACCCGAAAGCCAGACCCGGCTTGGGATTGAGGCGACGAATTTCGGCGATCATGTCGACCACATCGTCCGCATCCACCCCGCACAGCTCACCCAGCGCCGAAAGCTCGCGGCGCGCCAGAAGGTCGAGCCGGGTGAGAAGGGCCGCCATTGCGGGATCGAGTCGGTCCCTGGCCGTCAATTGCAGAGAAAGGCACTCGGCAAGATTTCGCGCCCCGACACCCACGGGATCGAAACCTTGGACGGCGCCCAACACCGCCTCGACGTCTTCCACCTCCACGCCCAGGCGACGAGCTATCTCGGCCGGGTCCGTGGCGAGATAGCCGGCTTCGTCAATCGCATCTATCAAGGCCACAGCGATGAGGCGGTCGGCCGCGGTAAAGGCGGCGATAGCGACCTGCTCCTCCAAATGAGTCTTGAGCGAGCGGGCCCGGACCGCGGTTGACTCCCACTGGTCCTCGCCCTCCCCTTGGCCGCGTCCGCCCTTGACACCGCTCCAATCCATCAACGGCGGTTGCGGCTCCTTGCCAACGCCCTCCGGTTCGGCATCGAAGATATTTTCGCGCGCAGACGCATCCATCTCGGCGAGCTTGGAGAAATCCTCCCGTGCCAAGCTCTCATCGGCCGGTTCGGCGGGACTCTCCGGAGCCTCCGCCTGCCGCTCCGCCTCGGGCTCGTCGCGCTCCAGAAGCGGATTCTTCTCCAGCTCGGCTTCGCAATATTCGGCCAGTTCCAGGT
>JBOHKF010000025.1:0-1541 GCA_050729015.1 Rhizomicrobium sp.
CAACTCAGGATGCAAAAAAGACCGCGCTAATGCCGGAAATGGCGCATCCCGGTGAAGACCATGGCCAGGCCGGCTTCGTCTGCCGCATCAATCACCTTCTGGTCATTGACAGAGCCGCCGGGCTGGATCACCGCCGTGGCGCCCGCTTCGGCCAATGCCAGAAGCCCGTCGGGGAAGGGAAAGAAGGCTTCGGACGCCGCCGCCGAGCCGATGGTGCGCGGTTGGGACCAGCCGGCGGTCTTGGCTGCGTCCCGGGCTTTCATGGCGGCGATGCGGGCGGAATCGACCCGCGACATCTGGCCGGCGCCGATGCCGGCGGTCGATCCCTCCCGGGCGTAGACGATGGCGTTGGATTTGACGTGCTTGGCCACCGTGAAGGCGAACAGCAGATCCTTCATTTCCTGTTCGGTGGGCGCGCGGCCGGTCACCAGCTTGAGCTGTTCGCGGCCGACCTTGCCATTGTCGCGGGTCTGGACCAGAAATCCTCCGGCCACCGAGCGATAGGCGAGGGTGGGCGCCCTGGGATCGGGCAGCCTGCCGGCAACCAGAAGCCTGAGATTCTTCTTTGCTGCGAGAATCTCGCGCGCTTCCTCATCGGCGTCGGGGGCGATGATGACCTCGGTGAAAATCTTGGCGATCTCTTTCGCGGTGGCGCCGTCCAGGCAGGTGTTGAAGGCCAGCACCCCTCCAAAGGCGCTTTGCGGGTCGCAGGCCAGCGCCGCCAGATAAGCCTCCTTGAGGCTCGAAGCCAGCGCCACACCGCAGGGGTTGGCATGCTTGACGATGGCGCAAGCGGGCGCGTTTCCCGTTTCGAACTCGGCCACCAGTTCATAGGCGGCATCGGTGTCGTTGATGTTGTTGTAGGAAAGCTCCTTGCCTTGAAGTTGCCGGGCGGTGGCGACGCCGGGGCGCCGGCTGCCATCGTCATAGAAGGCCGCCTGCTGATGCGGATTCTCGCCATAGCGCAGAGGCTGGCGCAGAAGCCCTGCAAAGGCGCGCCGGCGCGGCGGCGCGCTGTCGCCCGCCTTTTCCAGTTGCGAGACGAACCAGTTGGAAACCGCGGCATCGTATTGCGCGGTGCGGGCGAAGGCGCTGGCGGCCAGCTTTTTGCGCAAGGCGCCGGTCACCGCCCCCTTGTGGACCGCCATGTCATCCAGCACGGTCTGGTAATCCTCGATATCCACCACCACCGTCACCCAGTCATGGTTCTTGGCGGCCGACCGGGTCATTGCCGGTCCGCCGATGTCTATATTCTCGATCGCCGTGCCGAAATCGGCATCACGCGCCACCTGGGCTTCGAAGGGATAGAGGTTGCACACCAAGAGATCGATGCCTTCGATGCCGTGGCTTTTCATCGCCCCGGCATGCTCGATCTTGTCGCGCAAGCCAAGCAGCCCGCCGTGAATGGCGGGATGGAGCGTCTTCACCCGTCCGTCCATCATCTCGGGAAAATGCGTGATCTCGGCCACGTCCTTGACCGCGAGGCCCGCATCCCGCAGTGCTTTGGCGGTGCCTCCGGTGGAAATCAGGGTCACCCCATG
>JBOHKF010000026.1:0-1807 GCA_050729015.1 Rhizomicrobium sp.
CTTTTAAGTACCGGTCCGGCTGATCGGCGCCGGCACAAGGCCGGAACGCGGCATTTTGGCGGCGATTTCCAAGAAGCGAAAGCTTGTCCCGAGCAAGGCCAGTGGGAGCCGTTAGTGGGAGCCGTTAACCGATAGCTAACCATGCCCGGGACTAAATTCGCCCGGCTATGGTCACCGGCAATGCTCTTGTCCGTCCGCGGCGCACGTTCCGCGCGTTGGCGCTTGCTTCCTCCTCGCTCCTTTGCGCCTTGGCGGCGGCGGCCCTCACCATCTCCATCCTGGGCAAGGTTCATCATCCGGTGGTGGAGATGAGGCTGTCGCCCCTCTTCCAAAGCACGGCAACCGAAAAACAATCCGGGCGCACCCGGAACGCGTCTCCGGGCGCCGCCTCCGGATTGGCCCCGATTGACAAGCCGGTGTTCGAAGGGCGCGCGCTGGTGGCCGATCCGGCACTGATCGAGAATACCCCCGAGGGCCCCCTGCCGCGTATCGCCGATGATGGGCGCAGACCCATGACCGCCTATGCCGCGCCCGCGGCAAGCGGGAAATTCCGTATCGCCATCGTGGTTTCCGGTCTCGGCCTCAGCGCCCGGGCCACCGGGCTGGCGCTGAAAGACTTGCCGCCCGGCGTGACGCTGGCCTTTGCGCCCTACGCGGGCGATGTGCAGCACTGGGTTTCCCAAGCGCGCGGCCTGGGCCATGAGGCGCTTCTCGAACTCCCGATGGAGCCTCTTGATTATCCCGACAGCGATCCGGGACCCAACACGCTGCGCTCCGGTGTCGAGCAGGATGGCAATCCCGCCCGCCTCGACTGGGCGCTTTCACGCATCACCGGCTATGCGGGCGTCACCAGCTTTCTGGGCCAACATTTTCTCGGCGATGAAGACGCACTTGCCCCGATCCTGGTGCAGCTTGCCCGCCGGGGGGTCTATTTCTTCGACAATGGCCAGGCGCAGCAATCGGTAGCTGCCGATGTGGCTGCCCGTGCCGGCACGGCCTTTGCCAAGGCCTCGGAGACTTTGGACAATGTTCAGAGTGCGACGGAAATCGACGCCCGTCTCTCCGATCTCGAAGGAGAGGCGCGCGCCCATGGCGCAGCCATCGGCGCGGGATTCCTTTATCCCGTGACGGTGGAGCGCATCGCGCTTTGGGCAAAGACTCTGGCCGGCCGGGGCTTTGTTCTGGTGCCCGTCTCGGCCATAGTGACCCTTCGAAATAGCGTCGAGGAGCCGGTCCGCCGGACGCGCGCCGCACCGAGGCCGTCCACTCCGTAAGTCTGCCATGAGCGGTTCTCTTCCCTATCGGCCTGCCGTGGGCGCGATGCTCTTGAATCGCCATGGCCTGGTCTTTGTGGGAAGACGCATAGATCAGACCGTCGAAGGCTGGCAGATGCCTCAAGGCGGGATTGACGACGGCGAAGATCCCGCTGAGGCGGTCTTTCGGGAGGTCAAGGAAGAAGTGGGTACTGCCAAGGCCGAGATCATGGCGGAAATGGACGAATGGGTGACCTACGATCTGCCGCCGCATCTGGTGGGAATCGCCTTTCACGGCAAATTCCGGGGCCAGCGCCAGAAATGGTTCGCCCTGCGGTTCCTGGGCGAGAATGAAGACATCGATCTCTTCGCCCATGAGCCGGAATTCTCCGCCTGGAAATGGCTCGAAATCGAGGAATTGCCGGGGGTGATCGTCCCATTCAAGCGGGCGTCCTATGCGAAGGTGATTGCCGCCTTCCGGCATCTGGCGAAGCCGCTATGACCCAGGATAAAGCCAAGCCCCCGGTCGTGATGATCCATGGCGGTTTTTCGGG
>JBOHKF010000027.1:0-1969 GCA_050729015.1 Rhizomicrobium sp.
GGCTTGCAGCCGGGCGTCTATAAGTGGCCTGACGCCGAAAGGTCAGCTCTTTGGCCAAAGCCCCGATTCTGCTGCACGATGCCTATCTGGGCGCGATCCTGATCAAGGGAATCGACGGCGGCATCGAAGCGCTCGCGGGGACCATCCTGGCCGTGACAGGACCGCAGCGGGTCTATGGCTGGGTGATCCGTCTGACCGCACCGGAACTGAGCGGTGGCCCGCCCCATCCGGCGCTGCACGCCATCCATGCCGGCGCCGAAAGACTCGCCGGTACCCCCCACCATTTCGTGACGATCTATCTTCTGGTGCATGGACTCCTCAAGCTTGGCATTGCGGTAGCTCTCCTCAAAGGTACCGCGCGCTGGATATTTCCCTTGGGCGCGGTAATTCTCGCCGCTTTCGTCGCCTACATGGGCTGGCGGCTTTGCGTGCGCTGGTCGGGCTGGCTTCTGGGTTTTGCGCTGTTCGATCTCGTCACCTTGGTGCTCGTGCTCAACGAGTGGCGCAACCCTGTGGCTGGAGCTGTCGCCCAGCCAATCTGGGGTGAACGAAAAGTAAAACGCACGCTGTAAATGCTTCCCGCCATTAAATCAATCATCACTCTTTCTCCCTAGGCTCGCGTGGTCGGTGGGGGCGGTTCCGGGCCAATGAAGAAATTCCAATCGATCGGCACATTGTTGTCGGCAATCACGTTGCTGCTTGTGGTGTTGTTGGTGTCGGTCTTCACCTACAGCACCGAAGAAGCCTATGCGCGCCGGGCCGATGCCGCCCGGCTGCTGAAGACGGTGGACGTACTGCGACACGTCTATCTGGCCGAGGATGCTCTCCACAATGTGCAGGGGGCGATGTCCACGGCGCTTGCCGTGTCCACGCCGCTACCCATGGGCGTGAAGAGCCTCGTCACCCGCCTCGACCGGGACGCCGAAAGTGCCATGGCCGCCACCCGCGACAGCGCCCTGTTGGAATCGGACGGGCGGCGAAATTCCAGTTGGACACGCATCCACGATGCCCGCCGTCTTTACCAGGAGCGCTACCGGGAGGCGATGCTGGCGCTGGATATGCCGCGCGGCCGTCGTCGCCAGAACCTGGCTCGGGATTGGACGGCATCCGTGAATCACGTGGCCGCGACCATCAACCTGCGCACCCGCCAACGCTCGATGGACATCGCCGATTCCAGTGCGTTCAACAACGAGATGACCAAGATCATCCGCATTGCCTGGGCGATTCGCGATACTGCGGGACACGACCGCCGTGTCATCGCCGACGCCATCGTTCTCAAGCACCGGATCGACGCCCAGGAATTGCAGAATTTTGCCGAACAGGAAGGCAACATCAATTCGCCATGGGCCGTGATCGAGAACGACAAAGCCGAGCTTCCCGGCTTTCCGACCCGGTTGAGGCCGGCGGTGGATGAATTCGCAGCCATCTATTTCGGACATGTCCGAACCGCCCGTCAGCAGATTCTCGATGCGCTGGCGCGGGGCGCGCGCCCTCCGCTTTCCGCTCGTCAGTGGTTAGGCCTTTCGGACCAGGGGCTGGTCGCGATTTCGCGCATTTCCACCACCGCCTTTGCGCTCTCCCGCGCCAAAGTGGCGGAGGCACTTGCCCAAGCCGATCGCGAATTCGATATCGCGCTCGCCTTGATGGGGCTTTCCATCAGCCTCGCTTTATTTACGCTCTTCTATGTGATCCTCAGGGTGATCAAGCCGCTGCGCGCCATCACCGTCGCGATGCAGAGCGTGGCGAGCGGCCATCTCGACCATCCTGTCCCCTTCCAGGACCGGCGCGACGAGATCGGCCAATTCTCGCGCGCGCTTGGGCTCTTCCGCGACAATGTCATCGAGAAAAGGCGGCTTGAAGAAGAATTGCGCGACAATCAGATCGCCAAGGGGACGGCCGAGGCGTCAAGCAAGGTAAAGTCGCAGTTCCTGGCCAATATGAGCCACGAGCTTCGTACGCCACTCAATGC
>JBOHKF010000028.1:0-6307 GCA_050729015.1 Rhizomicrobium sp.
CCCTTGGTGTAGTCGAGCCGGTCCACGCCGATCATCAGGGCGCCGGGGATGCTCGCCATTATTTTGCGCACCAACTCGCTCTTCACCGCCCGCCGCGCCAGCCGCGCGAACTCGCGGGTCTCCACGCCCACCGGAAAAGTGCCGATCCGCATCACCCGATTGCCGGGGCCCAGCCGGCGCGAGATATGCGAGGGCGTGCCCAGCTCGCCGGCCAGATAGCGGGCAAAATTGGCGGCGTCATTGTCGGTCTGAAAGCCCACCAGGTCATAATGGCAGAGCAGCGGAATCAAGTGCTCGTGATTGGGCATGGCGGTGATGATCTCGGGCGGCGGCATGGGGGTGTGCAGAAAAAAACCGATGCGGTTGGCAGAGCCCCTTGCCCGGAGCGCCTTGGCGAGCGGAATCAGATGATAATCATGAACCCAGACAATGTCGTCAGACTTGAGCACTTTCGCCATCTCGTCGGCGAAGCGGTCGTTCACCCTCAGATACCCGGAGAGATCGCGCCGCGAGAATTCCGCCAGGTCCAGCCGGTAGTGCAGGATCGGCCACAGCACCCGATTGGCGAAGCCGTTGTAATATTCGTCGAAATCTTCGTTGGTGAGATCGCTGACGATGAAGATGTTTTTTTTCTGGGCCAGGGTGCGGGTTTTGGGATGGGGCTTGATCTCGCCCGACCACCCCATCCACACGCAAGGATGGTTTTTCAAGGTCGCTTTCAGCACGACCTCCAGCCCGCCGGCATGGAGCCCGGCGTTGGGCGTCGCCACGCGATTGGAGACTATGATGATGCGCGCCAATAGCGTTCCTCCCGGCTCTTGCAGAGCCGCATGGCGCTCAGGATAAGCCCCGCGGTGGAATAAGTCTGGGGAAAATTTGCCCTGTAGCGGGGTAAGCGCCACCGCACCATGCGGGTTTGAGAATCGCGAAGCGCCGCGGTCCGGCCATTGCCGATCACCGCCAGGTCGAGCGCATGGCTCACGCCGAGAGTCCTTGCACGGCGGGACCGCCCAGCCACTCCCTCACCGCCCGTGGCGAGGGGAAATGGTACGCGACGCCGTCGAAGCTGCGGCCCACCGAAAAGCCCCGCCCCCCGAATTCCGGCAGGATCCGGAACACGTCCAGGTCGGTGGTGTCGTCACCGCCGAAAACGGGCACCCGCCCCAGGAACGGTGCTTCGCTCATCAGCGCGCGCACGCCCACCCCCTTGTCTATGCCCCGCGGCTTGACATCGAACACCGCCTTGCCGTTCTGGACGGTGACCTTTTGCGCGGCCAGCAACTGGGCGGCTTGCGCCATCGCTTCTTCCAGGGCGGGCTTGGCTTCCGGGGCAAGCCGGTAGTGCAGCGCCAGCGCATAAGTCTTGTCCTCGAGCGCGGTGCCGGGATGGCGCGCCACCAGATCCTTGAAAAAGCTCCGCACGGCCTGGGGCATGGGTGCAGACAACAGCTTCACCGTCCCGTCGCGCCCACGCACTTCCGCGCCATGGCAGCCGACGGCGGCGGACCGCGCAAAAAGACCGTCGAT
Organism: Rhizomicrobium sp.; assembly: GCA_050729015.1. Taxonomy (GTDB): domain Bacteria; phylum Pseudomonadota; class Alphaproteobacteria; order Micropepsales; family Micropepsaceae; genus Rhizomicrobium. The sequence continues at coordinate 1,528 of JBOHKF010000028.1, forward strand.
GGCGGCAAGCGAACGCCCACTCACGAAGGCGAGCGCGCCATCGAGTGCTGCTCGAAGCCTGGCCAGAGTGTCTGCGAGGTCGCTGGGCACAACCACCTGCTCCGGCGTCCTGGCGAGGTCGAGAAGGGTGCCGTCGATATCCAGAAACAGCGCGGAATTCCTGTCCACCAGAGGTGCCATTCTTGAACCCCATCAAAAGCTTGCCGGAACGCCCTGCCCGAGCGGCCGATAATCCTAAGGTCCTTAATCGGAACCGTGAAGTCCCACCGGCTTGCGCGGGCCCTTGGGATGCCACACAAAAGCACTTCCTTCCATTCCCGCGTCGTTCGAAATCAAAGTGACATTGGACGGCAGTTCGAACCGGATGCGCTGGGAATTCCCCCCACCCAGATATAGCCGGTCGTAGTTCATCACCATGGCAAGAATGGGGATCAGCTTGCCTACCCGCTTGTTCCAAGCCTTGTCGCCGATTTTCCTGCGCTCGCGCTCGCCAATGTAAGCGTCGAAGTCGGACTTATGATGGATCGGCATGTGCGCCAACTCCAGGTGGGGCATCAATTCGCCGTCGCGAAACCACGCGGTTCCAAAGCCTGTGCCCAAGGTGCAGACCAGTTCCAGCCCCCTGCCCGAGACGACCGCGAGCCCCTGCACATCGGCGTCATTGTTGAGTCGCGTGGGCTTTCCCAGCTTCTCCGCCACCGTGTCCGCCAGCTTGAATCCCGCCCAGGCCTTGGTGCCCAGATTGGGTGCGGTGAAGACCTTGCCATCGCGCACATAGCCGGGAAAACCGATCGAAATATGGTCATAGTTCCTAAGCGGCATGGCCAGTCGGACCACGATCGAAACCAGTTTGGCCGGCGAGCAATGCGCCGGCGTCATGATCCTCGACCGCTCGGTGAGGAAATTGCCCCTGGTGTCCACGATGGCCGCCTTGATGCCGGTACCGCCGACATCGATGGCGAGAATCCTATTTGCGGACGATTTTTTCGTGCGTCTCTTTCCGGCCACTGGTTTGTTCCTGGGTCATCAAATTGATTGCGGTGTTGATCAGGGCGACATGGGAAAAGGCCTGAGGGAAATTGCCCAATTGCCGCTTGCTCACGGGATCATATTCTTCCGCGAACAATCCGACATCGTTGGCAAGGCGCTTCAGCCGGTGGAACAGCCTGAGCGCGTCCTTTCTGCGTCCCAACAGAATGTAATTGTCCGCAAGCCAGAAGCTGCACGCCAGGAAGGCGCCTTCGCCTGCCGGCAAGCCGTCGATGCCGGTCTCGCTTTCATAGCGCCGCACCAGTCCCTTGAAGATCAGCCGCTTCTCGATCTCGTTCACGGTGCGCCGGACTCTGGGGTCGGTGGCGGGAAGAAAACCGACCAGCGGAATGAACAGCAGGCTGGCATCCATGCGGGTCGAGCCATAGGCCTGTACGAAGCAGCCGCGCTTGGGGTCGATGCCGTTGGCGCATACATCGCGATGGATGGCGTCGGCGATCTTGCGCAAATGGGCGCATTTGCGCCGTTGCTCGGGCCTGGCGCGGGCCGCCCGGTCGAACGCGACCCACGCCATGACTTTGGAATGGACGAAATGCTGGGGTGTGCCCCGGATCTCCCAGATACCCTCGTCGGGCCGGCGCCAGATTTTCTCAAGATGTTCGAGGAAGATATCGCGAATCTCCGCGCGGCGCGGCGCCGGCGGAAGGCCGCCTCTTCGCGCTTGGCTCATCGTGTCGGCGAGTTCGCCGAAGATATCGAGCTGCAACTGGCGGGCGGCGGCATTGCCGATGCGCACCGGCCGCGAATTGCCGAAGCCGGGCAGATGCGGTAGTTCGATCTCCTCTAGCCGGCGGTCGCCGCGCACGCTATAAAGCGTCTGCAGTTGGTCGGGAGCGCCGGCAATCGCCCGCATCAGCCAGTGCTGCCAGACATTGGCCTCGTCCATGTAGCCGGCGCGCAGGAAGGCAAGCAGGGTCAGGGTGGCATCCCTCAGCCAGCAGTAGCGGTAGTCCCAGTTCCGCGATCCCCCCAGCCGCTCGGGCAGCGAGGTGGTGGCGGCGGCGACGATTCCCCCGGTGGGCTTATAGCTCAAGCTTTTGAGCGTCAGGAGCGAGCGCATCACTTCCTTGCGCCACTTGCCGTCCAGCTTGCAGATTTTGGCCCAATCCGCCCAGTCCTTCGCCGTCTCCTCCAGCGCGATGTCGGCATCTATCACCATGGGAATGTCGAGATGGGATTCCCGATAGCTGAGGACGAAAGGCATTCGCTCGCCCCGCTTAATAGTAAAGCGCGCCGCCGAATGCATGTTCTCTCCATGGACCGGAGCGGGGGTGCGCAGACAGAGGAGATGGGGGCCGGCGATGGCGGTTATGGTCTTGGAATCCACCCGATTGACCCAGGGAATGGTGACCCCATAGTCGAAGCGGATGGTGAGCAGAGTCTCCATCGCCACCCGCCCCGACACGCCTTCGACGATTCGCACGATCGCCCCCGGGGTCCTGAGCGGCATGAAATCCATCAGCTTCACGCTGCCCGCGGAGGTGGAGAAAACCGTCTCCAGGATCATGCTGTCGCCGCGATAGCTTCGCGCGATTCGCGTCTTGCCTTTTTGGCGCCCCGAAGGAGCGATCAGCCAGCGTCCGTGTCTGGGCTTGCCTAGAAGAGCGGCGAAGCAGGCATCCGAATCGAAGCGCGGCATACAAAGCCAGTCAATCGACCCGTTGCGGCTTACCAAGGCCGCCGTATGGCAGTCGCCGATCACGGCATAATCTTCGATCCGCATCTCTATGAACCCGCGGCCTCGGCATCGGCGAGCCACACCACCTCGCCTTGCGGCTTGAGACGGCCGGCCGGAATCGATGGATCGCCGGCGCGCGCCATTTCCAGAGCCCTTCGCTTGGCCGCGCCCGCGACCAGAAAGAGGGTGAGCCTGCTCGATTCCAGCGCCGGATAGGTCAGGGTGATGCGCGGTTCGCTACGCCCGTTGGGCACGGCCGCCACCCAGCGCTCTTCCTCGTCGAGCACGGGTTGGCCGGAGATCAGCGAGGCGGTGTGGCCATCTTCGCCCAGGCCCAGGAGCTGAAGATCGAACAGCGGAACGTCCGCGATCAGCCGGCTCGCGCCATATTGTTCCCGCAGCATGTCTTCGTAGCGGCGGGCGGACTGTTCGGGCGTGCCATCGGTGGGGATGGCGAAAAGCCCGCGCGGATGCACTTCACCGTTCTGGAGCAGGGTTTCGCGGATCATGCGGTAGTTGCTGTCCGGGTGATCGGCAGGAACAAGGCGCTCGTCGCCCTGGTAGATTTCTACTTGTTGCCAGGGAATCCGATGCAGGCGAGACAGGCGGCGATAGCACCCCCGGGGGGTGTTGCCGCCGGAAAGCGCCAGCCGGAAGGGCTTTTCGCTTTCCCGGATGCGGTCGGCAATCAGTTGGGCGGCGCGTGCCGACAGCGCCTCCTCGTCCTTTAGGATTTCGATGCGGCCCCCGGTCGCCAAGGCGGTCATTTGATCGCCCGCCAGGCCCGCCCATCGTGAGCTAGAAGATCGTTGGCCGCCGAAGGTCCTTCGCTGCCGGCACTGTAATTGGGAAAATGCCGGGGCGGCGTTTCCGCCCAGGCGGCAAGCACCGGTTCGACCACTCCCCACGCCGCCTCGACCTGATCGGCACGCTGGAACAGGGTCGGATCGCCGATCAGGCAATCATAGATCAGGGTCTCATAGCCGACCGCGGGCGCCCGCCGGAACCAATCCTTGTACTTGAAATCCATCGCCACGCTTTCCAGAACCATGGTGGGACCGGGGCGCTTGGCATTGAAGCGCAGGCGGATATTCTCGTCGGGCTGGATTCTGAGGATCATCCAGTCGGCGTCCAACTCCTCCATCGGCGTCTCGCGGAACAGCGCATAAGGCGCCCGCTTGAAACGGATGGCGATTTCGGTAGAACGCACATTGAGCCTTTTGCCGGTGCGCAGATAGAAGGGCACGCCTGCCCAGCGCCAATTGTCGATCAAAAGCCGCAAAGCCACGAAAGTTTCGGCATTGGAATCGGCCGCGACATTGGTTTCGCTGCGATAGGCAGCCACGCGTTCGCCACCCACCATGCCCGCGTCATACTGGCCGCGCACCACGTCGCCCAAGCCCAGGGGGTGGACGGCGCGGAACATCTCCGCCTTCTTGGCGCGAATATCTTCGGCGTCGAAGGAAACCGGCGGCTCCATCGCCGTCATCGCCACCAACTGAAAGAGGTGATTGGGGACCATGTCGCGCAGTGCCCCCGTCCGCTCGTAGAAATTGCCCCGGCTTTCGATCCCGATGCTTTCCGCCACCGTGATCTGGACATGGTCTATGCGGTCGCGGTTCCAGATGGGTTCGAACAAGCCGTTGGCGAAACGCAACGCCATGATGTTCTGCACCGTTTCTTTCCCCAGGAAATGATCGATGCGGTAGATCTGCTCTTCCTTGAGATATTTGAGCAGGCAGGCATTCAGCGCTTTCGCCGATGCCAGATCGTGGCCGAAAGGCTTTTCCACGATCAGGCGGCGGAAACCGCCTTGTTTGTTTTCTGGCCCATCCGCCTTGACCAGCCCGGCCTCGCCCAGCTTGCCGGCGACGGTGCCGAAGAAGCGGTCGGCCACCGCCATGTAGAACAGCACATTGCCGTTCAACGATTGTTTCTCATCCAGCTCGGCGAGCAGGTCCTTCAGCCGGGAATAGGTGTCATCCTTTTCGAAATCGCCGCTGAGGAAGGTCATGCAGCGCGCCACCTGGCCCCACAGCGTCTCGTCCACCT
>JBOHKF010000029.1:0-1636 GCA_050729015.1 Rhizomicrobium sp.
GCCCCCCCCCAAGTTTTTGCCCAAACCCTGCAGGCCGCCCGCGAGCGCAAAGGGCTGAGCCAGCGCGCCCTGGCGGCTAAGCTCGGCGTCCGCCAAAGCTATGTGTCCCGCATCGAAAACGCCGGAGTGGACCCCAAAGCGTCCAGCCTGACCGAAATCGCCCGCGCCTTAGACTTGGAGCTTGTGCTGATCCCGCGCCGGCTGGTTCCGGCCGTCCAGGCCTTGCAGCGCCAGGACGAACCAAACGATTCCACAAAATTCGAGGTCAGCCTCCACGACCACCTCAATCGCATTCGCCACCAACTTCAAACGATCGAAGCCCTCGCCGGTGAGCCCAAGGCACTCATCTACCTCGACAAGGTCATCGCAGACCTTCTTCCCTTGCGATTTGGCGCGCTTGCAGGCGTTCAAATCCAAACGCTCCTCGAGCAGATCGGCACCATCCTCAAACAGATTCGACGCGGTCCCCACCCTTCGGTTGACAAGCAAATCAGCAAGGAGGCACTGCTCACCATCGACCGTCTGGCAAGAGAGTTGCGCGCGATCCGCAACCGGCTGGCACACCAGGCCGCCGACCAGCCGTCCCAAGCGGTGCCGGCTTATCGCCCCGATACGGAGGACGATCATGGCTGACGTCTCTGTCTTGGACGTTCGACTTTACGATGGTTCGATCGGCACCATCACACGCCTCCCCGGCGACCGGATCCTGTTTGCCTTTGACGACGCCTATGTCGCGGACGCCGCCCGCCCGACACTCAGCCTCTCGTACAAGGATGCGTTCGGCGCCCTGATCACAGAAGCCAAGCCAACGCATACGCGTCTGCCGCCCTTCTTCAGCAACCTTCTGCCGGAAGGCAACATGCGCGACTATCTCGCCGCCCGAGCCAAGGTGAATCCGGCGCGCGAGTTCTTTCTGATCTGGGCCTTGGGTCTGGATCTGCCCGGCGCACTCACCATCAAGTCCGTCGACGGCGACACCCTCCCGCCAGCCCGCGACGATGACACCGATCACAAAAGCACTGAAGCGACCGACGAGGATGGTGTTCTGCGCTTTTCATTGGCCGGGGTTCAGTTGAAATTCTCGGCCGTCAAGCAAGCGGCCGGCGGCTTGACCATTCCGGTCGAAGGCATCGGCGGCTCCTGGATCGTCAAACTGCCATCGACCACCCATCGCGGGCTCCCCGAAAACGAATACGCCGTGATGGAACTCGCCCGGCGCATCGGCATCGACGTGCCTGAAACCGCCCTTGTCCCCCTCACAAAGATCAAAGGGCTGCCCGCCGGCATCGACGCCGCCGGCACGCAGGCGTTTGTGATTAAGCGGTTTGACCGCCCCGAGACCGGCGGGCCCATCCACATCGAAGATTTTGCGCAGGTCTTTCGGCTCTATCCCAACGACAAGTACGGCAAGGTCAGCTACCGCAACATCGCGCAGGTCCTCTGGATCGAGACGGGCGAGATCGGAACAGCGGAATTTATCCGGCGTCTGGTTTTCAATGCCCTCATCGGCAATGGCGATATGCACGCCAAGAATTGGTCCTTGACCTATCCTGATCGCATCCATCCGCAGCTGGCGCCGGCATATGATTTTGTCTCCACCATCGCCTATATCCCCAGCGACAAGCTCGCGCTCACC
>JBOHKF010000030.1:0-5900 GCA_050729015.1 Rhizomicrobium sp.
TCGTCCGGTAGCCGCAGGCCAAGACCGGATGCATAACCGCAATGCTTGCCGCGGGTTGCTTTTGCTTAGGCGATGCGCAAAGCTTGCCGCCAGCGCAAGGTGTAGGGAACGCGGACTGAACGAGCCGCGGCTGCCCCCGCAACTGTAGCCGGCGAGCCTTTTGTCCGATTTACCACTGGTCCGATTGCCGGGAAGGTGGATGAAGGCTGTAACCCGGAAGCCAGGAAACCTGCCTCGCGCCGTCGTCCAGTTTTCGGCCGGGGTGCGCCGGGAATTACGGGGTGAACCGTCGCGGCGACAAGAACGTGAAGTCGTCGCGAGGCTGTTGTGACCATTCCTACCCCCGAGAAAAGCGCGCGCGGCGTGTTCCAACCCCAAAGGCGGACGTCATGGTTAGAAGGGCTTTTCTGTTTCCCGCGGCGTTGCTTTCTTTTTGTCTTCCCGCACGCGCGCAAAGCGAGAGCGATCTTGCGGTGCCCGCGGAGAATGTGGTGGTCACCGCGACCCGCATCGCCACCCCCTTGGACCAGGTAGCAAGCAGCATGACAGTGATCGACGCCACCGACATCGGCGTTTGGCAAGAACAGTCCCTGCCGGACGCGCTTCGCTTCGTGCCCGGCCTCAACCTTGTCCAGTCCGGAGGAGAGGGCGGACAGGCCTCGATCTTCATGCGGGGAACGGACTCCAATCAGGTGAAGGTCCTGGTGGATGGCATCGATATGTCCGACCCTTCCAGTCCCAATGGCGCGTTCGATTTCGGCAAATTCGATCTCGGCGACGTGGCGCGCGTGGAAGTGCTGCGCGGGCCGCAATCGGCTCTTTACGGCTCCGACGCGATCGGCGGTGTGATCAACATCATCACCAAGCAAGGCGACGGCGCGGCGTCGCTTACCGGCGGCGCCGAAGGGGGAAACTTTGAGACCTTCAACCAGGATGCCACCATCGGCGGTTCGGATGGGCCGTTTCATTATCGTGCCACGCTTGCCCACCTTCATGCCGGGGCCACGCCGGTCACGCCTTTGGATCTGCTCCGGCCGGGGGAGACGCGCAATGACGATTACTTCGACAACGTCACGGGCTCTACCAAGCTTGGCTATGACCTGACCGGCAATTTTCAGTTGGGCTTTACCGGGCGTGTCAGCGACAGTCTGGGGCGTATCACCGGCGATGCCACCGATCCAGTTACCTTTCTCCTATTTCCCGCCCCCGAACGGACGCGGATCGCGACCCTGAGCTATGATGGCCGTGGCACCGCGCATTTGGCATTGGGTTCCTTTCAGACGACCATCGGGATGAGCTATTCCTCGACCGTCACCAGCGACAAGGATCCCGAGAATGGCTCGATCCCGTCATCGGGCGACCGCATCGCGTTGGACGCTCAAGGTCAGATGCCGGTCGCCGCAGGTGAGGTCGCGGTTCTGGGCGCGGAGACGGTCCGTGACGCCATCCACATTCCCATCTCGGCCGGCATCGCCACCGATGCCGCATATGGCGAGCTTCAATCGCATTTTCCCGCTCTTTTCGGGGGGCTCGATGCAAGCGACAGCTTGAGCATCCGCTATGACGACAATAGCCGGTATGGCGCCAAAACCACCTGGCATGTGGCGCCGGTGCTTGACGTCGCCGGATTGGGCACCCGGTTTCATGGAAGTTATGGCACGGGATTCAAGGCGCCTTCGCTGACGCAATTGTTCGAAAATTTCCCCACGTTTTTCTTTTTTGCCAATCCCGCCCTCAAGCCTGAAATCAGCACCGGCTATGACCTGGGTCTGGACCAGACGCTATTTGGAATTACGGGCGGGGCCACCTGGTTCCACAACGATATTCGCAACCTGATCGAGACCGATCCGGTGACCTTCTCCACCGATGTCAATATCGGACGCGCCCGCACGGAAGGATTCGAGAATTATCTCGCCTTTGACGTCGGCGCTGCACTCAAACTCCGCGCCGATTACACCTATACCGAGGCGGAGGATGCGGATTTGGACCAGGAGTTGTTACGGCGACCCAGGAATAAGGTCAGCGGGGAAGCACGCTGGCAGGCGACGGATGCTCTCAACATCGACGCGCGACTTTTGTATGTGGGAAGTTGGGTGGACGGCAGCCGGGACTTTTCGGTGCCACGGCTGACGGCCCACCCCTATTGGACAATGGACCTGGCGGGGAGCTTCGCGCTCACGCCCCGGTTGGCAATTACCGCGCGCGCCAGCAACCTCCTGGACAAGAGCTTTGAAGATCCCGTGGGTTTTCTGCAGCCGGGAAGGGCCCTTTATGCCGGTCTTAAAGTGAGCCTTTGATGGGTTGGGCGGCCATACGATCGGCAACTCTGGGATTGGCCGGGGCGGCTCTTTTGTTCTCCCCGCAGGGCGAGGCGAATGCCAAGCCTCAACGCATCATGTCGCTCAAAATCTGCACCGACGAACTTTTGATGGACCTTGTGCCACCTTCCCGCATCGCTTCCATCACCTACCTCTCGCGGGAAAAGGCGGCTCTCAAGTTGTGGCCGGAAGCGGCCCATATACCGGTCAATCATAATAGCCCCGAAGAGGTGCTCAAGGTGCGCCCCGATCTCATCCTCACCGACAATTTCACGCCGCCCACGATGCGCTCGCTTCTTCTCAAGAGCGGCGCACCTTTGTTGGAGGTGTCGGTGGCAGAGAATTTTGCGGAAATCCCCGGTGCGCTGCGACGGGTTGGCCGTGCGGTGGGCGAGGAAGCCCGCGCCGAAGCCTTGATCGCGGATATGTTCGCCAAGATACGGCAATTGCAAGCCAGCGAACCTAAATTGCGGATTCGGGTGGTGAGTTGGGGCGGCGGCGGCTATGTCCCTGGGCGGGAGGGCCTCTTCAATGCCGTGCTGGAGCTTGCGGGAGGGATCGACATCGCGCGAACCGACAGCTATTACGATGTCGAAAGCCTGATCGCCGCCCGGCCCCAGATTATCGCTTATGGCGACGACTATCTCGATAGCCCCAGCCTGAGGCAGGACCAGAACGATCACCCCGTACTTCTGAAATTCTTCAAGAATCGGCGCGTCGTTTATCCCGCCGCCGCCGCTTATAATTGCGGGCTTCCGCAAAGCGTGGATGCGGCGCAAGCTTTGCGCGCAGCCATGCTGGCCGCGATGGCGAAGCCGGGCGGGGTCAAGTGACCAAACTCGTCTCCGCGCTCTTGATTCTACTTATGGTTGCGGCAGTCTTCTCGCTTCTGGCCGGGCGGGTGTGGCTGCCGCCGGGCGAGATCGTGTTTCGCCATGACCCGCTCGCTCTTTTGATCGTGGCCGATATTCGCTTGCCGCGCACCGTGCTTGGCCTTCTCATCGGCGCGAGTCTCGGGCTTTCCGGCGCGGTGCTCCAGGGACTCACCCGCAATCCTTTGGCAGAACCCGCTTTGTTGGGCGTATCCACCGGCGCGGCACTGGGGGCGGTCATTGCCATTTATTTCGGAATCAGCGGCATTTTCGGTATTGCCGGACCCCTTTTGGGGCTTTTGGGCGCTCTGGCCGCCGCCCTGCTCACTTTCGGCCTGGGCCGGGGCGGAGGCACGATCACCCTGATCCTGGCGGGCGCCGCGGTCTCGAGTCTCACCGCGGCCGGCATCGCGCTTGCGCTCAATTTCGCGCCCAATCCTTATGCCGCCTACGAGATCATGGATTGGCTGCTGGGCTCGCTGGCCGACAAAAGCTGGACCCAGGTTTGGCTGGTGCTGCCTTTCATCGTCGCCGGTTGCCTGCTGCTCGCCACCACAGGACGGGCGCTCGATGCCTTGAGTCTGGGCGAAGCGCAGGCGGAAAGCCTGGGCGTTCATCTTGGCCGTCTCAGGATCGCCGCGGTCGCCGGAACGGCTCTGGCCGTCGGAGCGGCGACAGCCGTCGCCGGCGCCATCGGCTTTATCGGCCTGGTCGCGCCGCATCTCGCGCGCCCTTTCGTGGGCCATCAGCCCAGCCGCATTCTTCTGCCGGCGACCCTCCTCGGCGCCTTGCTGCTGCTGGTCGCCGACATTGCCGCCCGGCTGATTCATGTGGGACCGGAACTGAAATTGGGCGTCTTCACCAGCCTTGTCGGGACACCCTTTTTCTTCTGGCTGGTGGTGCGCCTCAAACGGACATCGCCGTGAGCGTGGTGTTGGCGGAAAGAGTGGGGGTTCGCAAGGGCGGCAGGGCTCTCCTGTCCGATGTTTCTCTTACCTCGGGCCCGGGCGATTTCGTCGCGGTGATCGGGCCCAATGGCGCAGGCAAATCCACATTCCTGAGGACTCTGGCCGGCCTTCTTCGACCCGATAGGGGCGAAGTCAGCCTGGACGGCGTGCCGCTTTCGCGAGTTTCGCGGCGAAAACTTGCGATTGTCCGCGCCTATCTTCCGCAAAATCCCGTTTGCGAATGGCCGTTGTCGGTCGAGAGACTGGTGGCTCTGGGCCTTTCCCCGCGGCTGCCGGTCTTTGGATCATTGCCTCAATCCTTCGGTGATGCCGTGAAGACGGCCCTGGCCGATCATGACCTTTGGGACCGCCGGGACCAGCCTGTGACCACTCTTTCGGGCGGCGAATTCTCCCGCGCGATGCTGGCGCGGGCGCTGGTGGGACGGCCCGACCTTCTGATCGTGGACGAGCCGGTCACAGGCCTCGATCCGGTTCACGCTTTTACCGCCATGGCGCGGCTCAAGGCGTGGGCCGAGTCCGGACATACGGTCGTCGCTTCGCTCCACGACCTCACTCTGACGGCGCGCTATTGCCGCCGGGTGCTGGCTTTGAAGCATGGCCGCGTGGCAGGGGAGGGGAGCTTGTCCAAGGACATGATCCGCGCGGTCTTTGGCGTCGAGTCCGAGTTGCGGGAATTCGGCGGGCGAGCGGTGATCGATATTCTCGGTTGACGCGCCGGGAAGGCACGGTAGTAGAATATTTAGAGAACATAGGATTTTCGCTCATCGGTGGAGCGGAATCGCCTTGAGGTTTCTCCAAATACGTAGCTAGATATGGCGGCTGGTTGTCTTCCAGCCATCACATCTAGGGAACGCAGCAAGAATTAGGTGGGTCGGATCAAGATCCACCAAATGGCGAAGCCTTCCCGAGCGGGAAGACAAGCCGTCCGGCGAACGTCCGGAAACGACGGGAGGAGTGCGATGTCGGCCGTTGGCAAGCTCGACCATGAAGGCGATTTCGACGAACAAGGCCAGTTGGTTGTGGTGCCTTATCGCCCACAATTGATGGCGGCCGTCACCGCGGCAAACCGGGCAGCAAAGAGAAACCCCGGGCCGTCCGTCACGGCCGCGCCGGCGGCCACGAGGCTTGCACCTCGGCCCCCGAATCCCGCCCCTCTGTCGAAGAAGCCCACACCGGGCGATCTCACGCTCGACCGTTCGCGCGATATTCTCCTGACCCAGTTCGGCAAGGCCACGCTGACCGACCGTTATCTGATGCCGGGCGAAAGCTTCCAGGACATGTTCGCCCGCGTCGCTTGCGCCTATGCCGATGACGTGGCGCACGCCCAGCGCCTTTATGACGCCATGAGCCAACTCTGGTTCATGCCGGCCACGCCCATCCTTTCCAATGGCGGCACCGACCGCGGCCTGCCCATCTCATGCTTCTTGAATGACGTCTCCGACTCTCTGGAAGGGATCGTGGGAGTCTGGAACGAGAACGTGGCGCTTGCCTCCAATGGTGGCGGCATCGGCACCTATTGGGGCAAGGTCCGGTCCATCGGCGAGAAGGTGAAGACCGGCCAGACGTCGGGCATCATTCCCTTCATCCATGTGATGGACGGGCTCACGCTCGCGATCAGCCAGGGTTCGCTGAGACGGGGTTCGGCCGCGGTTTATCTCGACATCTCCCACCCCGAGATTGAAGAGTTCTTGGAAATCCGCAAGGCTTCCGGCGATTTCAATCGCAAGGGCCTCAATCTCCAC
>JBOHKF010000031.1:0-4649 GCA_050729015.1 Rhizomicrobium sp.
ACCCTTCCCAGCCGGCCACCCCTTACACCGGCGGACCGGGCGGCACGGTGCCGAGGATGGGGCTGGGCTTCTTCGTTCTGAACCTGAATGGCCATCGCTATATCTATCATGACGGGGACCAGGGCGGATTCTCCTCGGAATTGATGATCGATCCCGATCGCCGCGAGGCCAGCATCCTGGCCGTCAACACCACCGACACCGGCGCACCGGTGGATAGCAGCCATGCCGAATCCAACACCGAGCCTGACCCGCGTACCGATCTGCGCATGACCTTGCGGGATATTTTGATTCGGTCGGTGTTTCCCAACCCGTGAGGCGCCGCCCGTTTATTCGACCCGGATATTTCCGCAAAGCCGTCCTCATGCGCATTCCCTCATCACCCGAATGGCGCAAATGATATGATAGAGCGAACTGGCCGGCGCCGGTTCGTCAACGAAGCTGCCGTCCCCCAGCATCCGGTCGCGCCAGAGGCCCTTGACCGGCATCTCCAGGTAACGCCACAGCGCGCTCGCGGCCGTATGCGCCTCGGCGCGATAGCGTTCCCGCTCGGTCCCTTCCGACTCGGCCATGAAAGCCAGGGCCGCCTTGATCCGTTCGGTCTGCGGCCATAGCCGTGCGGTGGCGCGGACGGGCGTGAAATCGTCCCGCAACTCGTCCATGGCAACGCCGCGCCGGGGATCGCTGCCCAGGCTTCCGATTTCGAACAATCTCAGCGCCGCCTTGTGGGCACCGCCATGTCCTCTGCGTTTGGCCCAGCGCCCCAGCAGCCAGGCCCACTCGAATTGGTGTCCGGGCTCGACCGACGAGGCCCCCGTCAAGGGTTGCCAGCTTGCGTCGAAAAACTCGCGCATCGAGCCGGTTTTGCCGTCGATCAGGCAGGTCAGCGCCAGTTGCGCGATTTCGTCCGCGACCCTGTCCCAGCCCTCGTCCGGCTCGACGTCCCGCCAGGCCAACGCCGCTTCCAGGAGATGCATATGAGGATTGGACTGGAACGGGCATGGCGCATGTTCGAGGAAGCCGCCGCCCGGATGTCTTCGGGTCTTGAGAATGGTGTCGAGCAGCCGGTGGGCGGCCTCGACATAGCGCGGGCGTTCGGGAAGAAGCTTGCTCGCCTCCGAGAGCGCGAGCAGGAAAAAAGTTTGATCGTAAAGGGTCGCGGTGGGGTCGAGCACCGTGCCGTCATCGGCGAGCAACGTGGAAATCTGTCCATCTTCGCGCCGGTGCTTGCCAAGGATGAAATCGAGGCCGTGCCTTGTCGCCTCGGCCCAGGGGCCGTTCCACTCCATGGAACCGGCAAGCGCATAGACCCAGCTTTGCCGTCCCTGCACGCGACCCCGCTTTTTTGCGTTGGCCGGGGCCGTCTTCATATCCAACGCGTCGTGGAAACCGCCATAAGTGCGATCGGCGCCTTTCTTCCACCATAGCGCAAGCGCCTCTCCCATCAGCCAGCTTTGGTAGCGGCCAACGAGGACGGAAAAACCATCATCTGGTCTTTGAATAGTCATGACGCGCATGATCGGGAAAATATCGTCGGGTGCAGGATCATGGCGGTGCCGGCCAGTGCGGAATCATCAAAGCCCCCCTCGCAATCGCGAATGCCGGGCACATTCCGCCAAGTCTTCCGAGCCGCGTTGCATCCCTCCTCGCAAGATGGCATTTATTCGGACTCCTGTCAGGCCACAAGTGCGGAAGATGGATCCCGACGACCGCAAAAATCTGCTGGTGCTGGGCGCGGTGGTGGGACTGATCGCGCTTTGCCTTCTTATCTTGCACCTCTATTCCAAAAATCTCGCGACCGAACGCTGCATCGAAGAAGGACGGCGCGATTGCGTGCCTCTGCCAATCGATAACGACAACTGAGGGTCTAGCTGCGGCCCCGGTAAGGCGTCACGCCGGTGTCGGGAAGCCATATACCCTTCGGCAATCGGCCCTTTTGCCAGAACACGTCGATCGGAATGCCGCCCCGGGGATACCAGTAACCCGCGATCCTGAGATATCGCGGGGCGATTGCCGTCACGATGCGCTTGCCGATGACCAGCGTCGTGGCTTCGTGAAAACCCGACGCGTTGCGGAAGCTGGCCAGGAACAGCTTGAAGGATTTGGATTCGAGCAGGGCGGAGCCCGGCACATAGTCCATCACGAAATGCGCGAAATCCGGCTGGCCGGTGATCGGACAAAGAGTGGTGAATTCCGGGACCGTGAAGCGTACGAGATAGGCCGCGTCCGGATGAGGATTGGGCACGCTTTCCAACCTGGCCGATTCCGGAGAACCGGGTGTGCGAACCTTGCGGCCCAACTGGGTGAGCTTTCCTGCCATTTTCAGGATCCCCGGTAGGTACAAGCCTGGGCGCAGGACGGCCGCTCAATCCGCACGCATGCCACTTCCGGCAGAAAAATCCTGGCACGGTCGTAGATGTAGCGGGCAAGATTCTCGAGGGTGGGACTTCCCAGTCCCTCGACGTCGTTGAGCAGTCTGTGGTCGAGTAGATCGCGGACCTGCTCCAGGGCGCGATCCACTTCGCCGAAATCACGCAAGAAACCGGTGCGCGCGTCGGCCTCGCCTCTGAGCGTCACCTCGACATAAAAGGAGTGGCCGTGCAGCTCGCGGTTTCGCGCCGCGCCCGCGTCCAGACGATGGGCGGCGTCGAAGCTGAAGCGCTGCGAAATCTCGATCATCTCCCAAAAGCCTGCGAGCCAGGGCGCGGCTTGTGGCCGCTAAGGCCTTTCCCGTCAAGGAAGACGGCGGGAAGGCCCGAAAAGGGCGCGACAGTCTGGCTTTTGGCCAAATATTGCTTGCGCGTAAGGCGCATGCTAACTGGCTCGCGCACAGTTCGATTGACTCGCGCATTGCCATAATTTGTCAATATAATCAACATTATAGACAACCGATGGCCGGCCTGGTCCAAACCAACGGCTGGGCGGTTTCACGAGGTGGAAGTGGCAACTAAAAAGGCGCACGAAACCGGGTTGGCGGGCCGTTATGCCAACGCCCTTTTCGAGTTGGCCCTCGAACAGGGCGCGGTGGACAAGATAGCGGCGAACCTGCAAGCCCTCAAAGACGTGATGGCTGCAAGTCCCGAATTCCGCCGCCTGGTGAAGTCCCCCCTGTTCGGCCATGAGGAGCAAGCCCGCGCGCTGAAACCGGTGCTGGAGAAAATGGGCGTCGAAGCCCTCACCGCAAAATTTGTCCTCACCTTGGCTACCAAGCGCCGGCTTTTTGCCATCGAAGCCGTCATCGGCGCCTATGACCGGCTGGTGGCGCGCAACAAAGGCGAGGTTCGGGCCGAAATTGTCTCTGCCTACCCGCTCGGCGCGGCCCAGACCGAGCAATTGAAATCCGTCCTCAAGGCCAAATTGGGCCGCGAGCCGCGCCTCAGCATGGCGGTGGATCCCGCGCTGTTGGGAGGACTGGTGGTGAAGGTGGGTTCGCGCCTGATCGATTCGTCGCTGCGCACAAAATTGGCGGGCCTCAAGGCCGCCATGAGGGGTTAGCAAGGAAACACGCCATGGATATCCGCCCCGCAGAAATTTCCGCCATCCTCAAACGCGAAATCCAGAATTTCGGCGCCGAAGCCCTGGTCAGCGAAGTCGGCCAAGTGCTCTCGGTAGGGGACGGCATCGCGCGCGTCTACGGGCTCGACCAGGTTCAGGCCGGCGAAATGGTGGAATTTCCCGGCGCCATCAAGGGCATGGCGCTCAATCTCGAACCCGACAATGTGGGGGTGGTGATCTTCGGCTCCGACGCCACAATCAAGGAAGGCGACACCGTCAAGCGGACCGGGGCAATCGTGGAGGTGCCGGTGGGCAAGGGCCTTCTGGGCCGCGTGGTGGACCCGCTAGGCAATCCGATCGACGCTAAAGGCGGTTTGACCGGCGTTGCCGAACGCCGGCGCGTGGATGTGAAGGCCCCCGGCATCATCCCGCGCAAGTCCGTGCATGAGCCGGTGCAGACCGGGCTCAAGGCCATCGACACCCTGATCCCCATCGGCCGCGGCCAACGCGAACTCATCATCGGCGACCGCCAGACGGGCAAGACGGCCCTCGCGATCGACGCCATCATCAACCAGAAGAGCGTCAACGCCGGCACCGACGAGAAGGCCAAGCTTTATTGCATCTATGTCGCGATCGGCCAGAAGCGCTCCACCGTGGCGCAGATCGTCAAGACGCTGCAGGACTTTGGCGCCCTCGAATATTCGATTGTCGTCGCCGCGACCGCGTCGGAACCGGCGCCGCTGCAATTCCTCGCGCCCTATTCCGGCTGCGCGATGGGCGAATTCTTCCGCGACAACGGTATGCATGCGGTGATCGTCTATGACGATCTGTCGAAGCAGGCGGTGGCCTACCGCCAGATGTCGCTTCTGCTGCGCCGGCCGCCGGGTCGTGAGGCCTATCCGGGCGACGTGTTCTACCTCCATTCGCGGCTCCTCGAGCGCGCGGCGAAGATGAACGACGCGCATGGCGGCGGCAGCCTCACCGCGCTGCCGATCATCGAGACGCAGGCGGGCGACGTGTCGGCCTATATCCCGACCAACGTGATCTCGATCACCGACGGCCAGATCTTCCTCGAGGCGGACCTGTTCCGCTCGGGCGTCCGGCCGGCGATCAACGTGGACATCTCCGTGTCGCGCGTCGGCGGCTCGGCGCAGACG
>JBOHKF010000032.1:0-3647 GCA_050729015.1 Rhizomicrobium sp.
GGTGAAGGCTTCGCCTTCGCCATAGGAGCCGCGGGGATTGGGATAGAACACGAAATAGCCGCGCCGAATGAAGAGTCCCACGAAATCGAAGCCGGTGCCATGCTGGCCGCCAAGGACGATGTAGCGCGGACGCGACGCGGCCGACGGCCCGCCATGGACGATGGTGATCATCGGGTGCTTGCCCGGACCGGGCTTCAAGGGACTCAAAAGCCATCCCTCGACGTCATAGCCCTGATTCTTCCAATGCACGCTCCTGGCGATGACGGACGCAGGAAGGCTCGCGTTGGCGCTGGTGACGGGGGAGAGCCCTGGCAGCCGCCCGCGCAGGATTTCCGGCGCGTGGGTGAAGTCCTGGCTCACGGTCGCCGCAACCGACCCGTCATCGGAGAACGCGATGGGGTCGTTGAAGGCGATGCTCGAAACCGACACCGGGTCAGACCACAGGGTGCGCACTTTTCCGGCAACCGGATCGATTGCAACCGCGGCGCTGCGGTCTTCGATCTGGGCGGTACCCAGGATATTGCCCGCCCGCCACACAATGCCCTCGAACGATCCCTTGTAGCCCCGTGTGACGTCGCTTGGCGAACCCCCTGCCAGCGGCACGGTATAGACATCGCCGCCGATCGCGCCCCAATCGCTCATCAACCCGCCGATGAAGGCCACGGTTCGGCCATTGGGCGAAACGCGCGGCATGTTGATCTGCATCTTGGGGGCCGCGATCACGCGGACCCGGCCGTCGATGCCGACATAATCGAGAGTGGCGATCCACCAATTGTCGTCGCCATTGCCCGTGGCCGCGGTGGCCGCAAATCCCTTGCCGTTGGGGGCCCAGGAGAATTCATAGATGTAGGTATCGCTGGGCGACACCAGCTTGAGTGCGCCGCCCGTTGCCGGAAGCACGGCAATTCGCTGTTCGTCTGGTTTCTCGCCAATCTCGCCTGTCTCGGGCGCTGCGGCCTGGGTGGCGCCGGTTTTCTTGCGGGCGCCGATGGTGGCCAGAAAAGCAATGCGACTCCCATCGGCCGAATAGCGGGCGGTGTTCGCGACCCCCGATATCGCCGCCAACGGCCGGGCGCGCGAGCCCAGGGCGCGGTAAAGCGTGGTCTTGCCGCTCTTGTCGTCGGCGGCAAGAAAGACGAGCGAGCCATCCTTGGGGGAGAAGGCCGGTCCCGAGTAGCGGCACCCAGCGCAAGGATCGTAATCGGCGACAACCTCGCCCTGGGCGTCGCGCACCACGACCGTCCCATGCGGTTCTTCGGCGAGATTGCCGGCGTCGTCACTTTCTATAGTTGCGGTCAAGTCCCCCCTTGGGGACAGCGCCAGGCCGGAAAACTGGTGAATGGAAGCAGCACTTGCGGGGGTGGCTAGCAACAGGAGTGCAACCGGGCTCCATTTCATGGAAGGTCCTCTTCAAGCCAGGAAGCCGCAGGAAACCAGCCGATCTTACCCTAGAGCAATTCCAGGAAAAGTGTGAAGCGGTTTTCCGTTCGGAATTGCGACAAAACAAATACTTGGAGCACAGTCTGACGGCTGTTGCGGCCCGCCATGACAATCTCCAAGCCGCACATTATATATATCCGGCCCATGCCGACTGCCCCGCCATCCCGAGCCGAGCGTTTTGTGAGGTCCCTGCTATTGCTGGCGACCAGCGCTCTCCTTTCGCTGATCGCTTGGTATTTCGGCCTTTACCAGTCCCACGATCAGACCAGGATCGTTGTCCTGATTCTTGCGATCGTGATCGCCGCCGTGCTGGTGAGCCGCCTGGGCGCCAAGGCCCTGGTGCGGCGCTTTGGTTGGAATTGACGGCCTGGCGGAATCAGAAAGACATCGGCGCCGCGAGCGGGAATTGAGGAATTTCTTCCAGCCCGGTGAGTTCGCAACCCCTCTCCAGCGTCCGCCCGGTACCGAATTTGACCCCCGTCTCCCGGGCGATTGCCAAAAGGCGATTGCTGTCCAATCCGTGCAGGAAGGGAATACATCGCTGATCCTGGGCGCGGCGAAAGATTTCTTGTGCCAGCCGCGCCGCCGAATCCTCGTCGCAGTTGGGCGGCAGCGCCGTGCCGATGCCGGCCACGCCCAGCTTGAAATCGAAGGGAGGCAGCGCGCGCGCATCCTGGAAGTTCAGCACCACGCGCACATTGGGCTGAGCCAGCATGGCGCTCAATTGTGCCAACCTCGCCGGCAGGAATTCTGTCAATGCGCAAGAGCAGCGGGCAGGAAATGGGCAGCTCCAATTCCCTCAGGGCGCGCAGATAATTGAGCCGCGACTCCCGCCGCGCCAGCGTATCATGGGAGACATCCGTCATCAGCGAAGCGATCTGCCTGGAAGCAGCCAGGCGCCGGGCGAATGAAGCAGTCATGAACAGGAGGGCGATCTCGACGTCCTCGACCGCATGCGAGGAGTCCTGGGCGAGCATCGCGCCAAGGCTGCGCCGGCCCAGATGTCCGTTCACGTGAAGGGCGAGAAGCCGGCTGCGGGCGGTCTGAAGCTCCCACACGGGCGAATAGCGAAAGGCGACACCTGCGTCGTCGCCCAACGCCTGGCAATGGCTTATCCAGCCGTCGGGAGGTTGGGATTTCCAGTTCAAGGACTTTGGCTGAGGCTTGAATGATTTGCGCGGTGCGGTGATCGTGACCCTGCTACCTTCGCTTTCCGGCGGCGTGGGCGATGGCGCCGTTGTCGCTTCCGTCGGCGGGGCGCCGAATAGTTTCTCGCACACCGTTCTATGGATGCCTGCCAGTACCGCGTCTGCTTCGTCACGGGAAAGCGAATGGAAGGTGGCGACATAGGAAAGCTCGCCCACCATCTCGAAATGGTCGTGCGGCGCGCTTTGCGCCTTTTGGAGGGCGGTGTTCACCGTCTTGTGCACCAGATGCGATAGACGCGGCCAGCGCTTCCCCGCCCGGTCCTTGATGGGCGCGAGGTCCAGCACATGGACGTTGGCTGCGACGTTGGCCGCCGAGCCGGCGGGCCATTCGTCAATTTCGGTTTCGGACAGGGTCTGGTGCATCTGTTCCCGCGCCGAGGATACAACTCTTGCTTGGTGGTACTCATTGAGACCAACCAAAGCGCGCAGTCGGCCCGACATGGGAATCTAGCGAAGGCGTGTTGAGGGCCCGTTAACAGGGCAGACGCCCATTTGCCGAAGACATTTCGTAGTTCCGGACGATCGGACGGTGGCAGCGGCTCTAGCGGACGCGGCCGGATTGGGGCGGCGCGATGTCGAACGGGATGGCCGCAAGACCGGGACCGGGCTGCAATTCGCTCGGACCGCTGGGAAACCCGTTCGCTTTCAAGAGATAGGCCACGATGTCGGCATAGGCGGCCGCGCTGAGGGAACCGGGACGGTCAAGCGGCATGGTGCTGCTGATGTAATCGTAAAGATCGCTCAATGGCGAGCCGGCCCAGTCCGGCATGAATCGTCCCACCAGCGGAGGCGATGCGTAATTTCCCTCGAGACTGGCCGCATGGCAGACCGAGCAATGTTGCAGATATTGTTCGAGCCCGCGCGCCGCCTGGGCATCGCTGAAGACACCGTCCCAGGTGGTGGCGGCATGGGCGGCGGTGGCGAGGAGCCAGACGAGGAGCGCGGGAACGAGGATTTTCATCGGCTTCATCCTCAAACCGGCGCGGATTGCGGGAAGCG
>JBOHKF010000033.1:0-8227 GCA_050729015.1 Rhizomicrobium sp.
GCTGATTGGTGCGCCGCCGGGTTATGTCGGCTATGACGAAGGCGGTGCGTTGACCGAGGCAGTGCGGCGTCGCCCGTACCAGGTTATCCTGTTTGACGAGATCGAGAAGGCGCACCCCGATGTGTTCAACGTGCTGCTGCAGGTGCTGGACGATGGGCGCCTCACCGACGGTCAAGGCCGCACCGTGGACTTCCGCAATACGTTGATCATCCTCACATCCAACTTGGGAACCGAATTCCTGACGCGCGACGAAGGCGCAGACGAAAAACACGCTCGCGCCCGGGTGATGGCGGCGGTAAGGGGGCATTTCCGACCCGAATTCCTGAACCGCCTGGACGAGATCATCGTCTTCCACCGGCTCACGCGGGCCAATATGGACAAGATCGTGCGCATCCAGATCGCACAGCTTGAGCGGCTCCTCGCCGGCCGCAAGATTGAGATCGTGCTGGACAAAAGGGCAACCGACTGGCTTGCCCAGGCCGGCTACGATCCGGTCTATGGCGCCAGACCCTTGAAGCGGGCGATCCAGCGGCGCCTGCAAGACCCTTTGGCGGAACTGATACTGGAAGGCAAGATAACCGATGGCGCGAAAGTAAAGGTCAGCGCCGGCAAGAGCGGCATCACTCTCGATGGTCAGGAATTCGCCGCCGCCAGCGACGCGTTGGTTGACACGACACCGCCCGGCCTGGCGCTTAACTGATCGGGCACGCAAGCAAAATGTGCCGGGCGAGTCAGCGCAGGACCGCCTGCCGCAAATCGGTGGAGATGTCGGCCGCCCTGGTTTCGAGCGGCGTGGCTGCAATCAGGGCGTCCATCTTGAGGCGCTGATCTTCGAAGGCCTTGAGTTCCGGCCCGGTGAGTACGCGCCCTTGCGCCAGTTTCACGGTGAGCGGGTTGACCTGCACATTGTTGATGCGGATCTCGTAGTGAAGATGCGGGCCGGTGGCGAGCCCGGTCGCGCCACTAAAGGCAAAAACCTGGCCTTGGCGGACGCGGCTGCCGCGATGCATGCCGGCGGCGAAGCGGGAAAGGTGGCCGTAAGCGGTGGCATAGCCGTTGCCGTGATTGATGATCACGAAATTGCCGTAGCCCTTGGCCCAACCCATGAACGAGATCTGGCCGGCGCCGGCCGCCATCACCGGGGTGCCGGTGGGCACCGCGAAATCCACGCCCTTGTGCATGCGGGTATAGCCCAAGATCGGATGAAGACGCATCCCGAAGCCCGAGGAGATGCGCGCCCCGTCCACGGGCGTCTTCATCAACATGCCTTTGACGGACTGCCCCTTGGCGTCGAAATAGTCGGCCGGTCGATCGAAGCCGGGCTGGTAGCGGTAGAGCGTCAGGTCCCGGCCGGAGAGCGTCAATCGCGCATAGGAGATGTTGCCGGTCTTCGCCGGCTGTCCTCCGGGCGTGTAGTAATAGTCGTAATAGACTTCGAAACTATCGCCCGGATGGAGTTCGCGCTGGAAATCCACCTTGTAGGAAAACATCCGGATCAACTGCACCACGATGTCGGCAGGAATGCCGGCCTGCATCCCGGCGAGGTAAAAGCTAGAATCGATCGTGGCACCGGCGCGGTGGTGATGCACTTCCAGCACCTTGTGCGTGAGGCTGGCGGTGAAGCCGCCTTCGGTGGCGCGGGTGATGGTGACGTCCTGGTCGACGGTGGGAGAGAAATGCAGCGAAAGCAACCGGGAGATAATGGGCGAATCGGCCGGTGTCGCACCGGTAGCCGCCTCTTTCACCACCGGCATCGCAACCTGCTTGCGGCTGGCCGTGGCGATCGCAATCCTGGGTTTCGGCGGATTGCCTCTGGCGTCTATGACGGGGGCCAGCGAATAGGTGATGTCGAAAGTCATGCCGGGCTTGAGCGCATGGGGATTGAAATCCCTGCCCATGGCGGCAACGGCGGCGTTGGCGTCGGCAGCCGAGACCCCTTGATCCTCCATCGCCCCGGCAAGGGTGTCGCCACGATCGAGCATGACGGTGCGGCTTTCCGTGGCGGGGCTGTTCCATCCTTCATCGCCGGTGGGCGCCGAAGTTTGCGGGATGAAGGCGGAAAACCGGTTGGCGCCGCCGATCTCGACCAGCTTCATGAAAAGCTCGTAGGCAACCGGGATGTGGGTGGGGGCCCCTACCAGTGGCCGGCTCACCGGCAAGGTCCCGATCGCAATCCATGTCATCGATCCCGCGATGAGAAACGAAAGGGAGGTGGAAACCAGGGTCCAGCGCGCTTCGGTGGTGGCAAGGACGCCGGCCACTTTCAAACGCGAAAGAGTCCGGCCAGCGCGGGGTGCACCCAAATCCATTCCGGATCCCATTCAGGTCTCATTGTTCGGAAGTGGCGCTTCTTGCGCATTCCCCGGATCAATTCCACCCGCGAGACCCCAGCCCATCCGCGCGGCTCGACCGGACTAAGCCTCAAGGTTCCTTTGAGCGTCAAGCTCTTTCAGGCGATCTGCCCGGAACGGCATCAAAATTCGGGGAACTTTGGCGCAACGGTGGTGCTCCTGCTAAAGAAATGCAATGGGCGCCGTCATCCGATTCTTGCTGCCTCTGGTGCTGCTATTGCCGGTGCCCGCCCGGGCATGGGGTCCGGAAGGCCATGAAATTGTCGCGCGTATCGCCGCCGACAATCTGTCACCCTCCGCGCATTTGCGTATCTCCCAGATTTTTGGCGGCGACGCACCCGAATTGATGGTGCTCGATTCCAACTGGGCCGATGAAATCCGAAGCGCCCGGCCCGCCACCGTGCCGTGGCATTTCGTCAATATCGAGGTCGGCACCAAGGGCTACAACCGCAAGCGGGACTGCCGGCACGATGCCTGTGTGGTGGCACAGATCGGACGCGACGTGGCCGTGCTCCAGAATCCCGGTGCCGGTCATGACGCCAGGCTCGAGGCGCTACGGTTCCTGATTCACTTCGTGGGCGACATTCATCAGCCCCTCCACGACGCCGACCGGCATGACAAAGGCGGCAACAAGCTCACCGTCTATCTGGGACGCCGGCGCAGCAACCTGCACCGGGTGTGGGACGAAAACGTGGTTGCGGCGCTGGGTTCGGATCCCTTGGCGGTGGCGGGGAGTATTGAGCGAGACCTGTCGCCGCTGGAGAAAAGGACGCTGGCATCCGGCACGCCTGCGGACTGGGCCAATGAGGGTTTCCATCTGGCGGAACGGAATATCTACGCGCATCTGCCGGCTCGCGGCCGGATCCGCCTCAGGGCCGATTATGCGTTGGACCAGCAAGCGATCGTGCGCCTGCAATTGGCGCGGGCGGGCTTGCGGCTGGCCATGCTGCTCAACCGGATCTATCGCTGAGCGCCGCTTCCCGCTCCGCCATTCTTTGTACGGCAACGTAATCCGTCTTTCCCGTGCCCAGGAGAGGAATCTCGTCCACAGTCAGCACACGCCGCGGCACGGCCAGCTCCGAGACACCGTGATTCTGCGCCCAGGCCGCCAGGTCGAGGCGCCCGGCGTCGCGAACATCGGTGACCAGCACGATCTGTTCGCCCTTGGCGGAACCGGCCACGGCCACCGCCGCGTGATGATTGTCCGGCCAGAGCGCCGCGGCGACATTCTCCACCACCGCCAGGGACACGATCTCGCCTCCCAGTTTGGCAAAGCGCTTCATCCGGCCGCGAATGGCGATGAAACCTTCGGCGTCCATGCTGGCAACGTCGCCGGTGTCGTACCATCCATTGGCGAGGGGGACGATGCGGCCGGGCGCGTCGGCGCGGATATACCCGAGCATGACGTTCGGTCCCTTGACTTCCAGGATGCCGGCGTTGGCAATGCCGTCCACCGGCTTGAGCCGCGCCTGCATGCCGGGCATCAGCCGGCCGACCGTGCCCGGACGGTTGGCTTCGATCTGGTTGGCAGCGACGACGGGCGCAGCTTCGGTGACCCCATAACCCTCGAGGATTTCCATACCGTATTTGCGGCGGAAAAAGCTGCGTGTTTCATCGCGCACCCGTTCGGCGCCGCAAACCGCAAGGCGCAAGGAGTTGAGATCGCCCGATTCCCCGGCGCGCCCATATTGGGTGATGAAGGTGTCGGTCGACAGAAGAATGGTGGCCTGGGACTCACGGATGCGGCGCACGATCTCGCGCGGCTGGAGGGGCGTGGGGTGCGTGATCACCTTCACACCGGCGATGAGCGGCAGGAGGACCCCCACGGTGAGGCCGAAACAGTGGAACATGGGAAGCGGATTGAACAGGACGTCGCCGTCGTAAAGGTCGATATGCGCGCGGACCTGCGCGATGTTGGCGAGAATATTGTCATGGCTTAGAACCACGCCCTTCGGCCTGCCTTCCGTGCCGGACGTGAAAAGGACTGCCGCCGGCTGTCGGCCGGAAAGCTTGGGTGCGAATAGGGAGGGTAGAAGGCTTCCGCCAAGGCCCCGCAGTTTGTTCGAGAGCGAAAGCCCGGCGCGGACATCCTCCAGATAGACGAGTTCGGCCACCCGGCTGATGGCCCCTGCGACTTCGGAGAGCTTTCCCAATTCGATGAAGCGGCGGGCGGTGATGACCCGCGTCACTTCTGCGGTCCTGATGGCGCTCTCGAGGTCGGCTTCCCCGCTGGTAAAATTGAGCATGACGGGTATGCGCCCATAGGCGCCGAGTGCCAGGAAACTGATGGCCGCTGCGGCTCCGGTGGGAAGCAGCACCCCCAGCCTTTCTTCTGTTCGCGTGCCGTTCTTGAGGGCATGACCCAGCGCAAAGCTGGCGCGCACGACGTCGTCATAGCTCAGAACCCGGCCATCGCCGTCCACCAGGGCGGGCGTCGCTCCGCCAAACTCGGCACGGGCGCCGAGCAGGGCGTGGAAAAGTGAACCCTTGGCGTTAGCCGGATCGAAAGGGATGCGGGCGGGTCGGCCCGAGGCGTTGGTTCTGACGCGAGGCTCCATTTGCCCATCCTACCATGCAGCCGTGAACGGGATTCCGCGGTAAGTCCCCCTCATTTACTGTGGTTATCTTCCGCCGCCGGGCGGGGAAGATGATTCCCGCCGGCGTGTCCTGGGGAAGCCAGATGGGGTTGGGTTAAATTGGGTTATGTCGCCCGGAAATGCCCGATCCAGCTTTGGAAGCTGCGGACGAGCTTATCGCGGGTCCTCTCGCTTCGGGCACGTTCAATAAGGTCTGCCAACTGGGCCCGCAGGGGGCGGGATTCTGCCCATAGCCGTAAGGTCTGGTCGGAAATCGCGTTGCGCATGGGCCGCACGATTTCGCGCTTGAAACGGCGTGGCCCGAAAATGGCGATCGCCAATGCCGCCACGCCTGCGGCTCCGACCGCGATATAGGCCGCCTTGGCGGCAGGGCTGGTGGCGGCCCGGTAAAGGCGGGTTTTCAAGCTGGGCCGACCGGGACGGACCACCATTTCGCAATGAGCACGGGCAGCCATGGCAGGCCTCACCTCTATTCTTCCCGAACGCCCAGGACGGCGGAAAAGTTCAAGGGGGAGCGGCAAAGTCATGCCCATACTGGGAGATCAGGGCCGGGAGATCAGGACCAGATGATTTTAACGCTCCGTCCCTCTATATCTGGGGCATGCCCGTGGTGATAGACCGCCTCGGCCTGCGCCATCCCGAGAAGGCGCATCGGCCGGACCAGAACATTCAAAGAAAACCCGATTGGATTCGGGTGAAGGCCCCCGTATCGCGCGAATATGCAGCCACCAGGAAGGTGGTGCGGGAACATGGTCTTCATACGGTTTGCGAGGAGGCGGCTTGCCCCAATATCGGGGAATGCTGGACAAAGGCGCACGCCACCATGATGATCATGGGCGACACCTGCACGCGGGCCTGCGCCTTCTGCAATGTGAAGACCGGATTGCCTGGCCCTCTGGATCGGGAGGAGCCCATGGCTGTGGCGGAGGCGGTGAAGAAACTGGGCCTCAACCATGTCGTGGTAACCTCGGTGGACCGCGACGATCTCGCAGACGGCGGCGCCGAGCATTTCCGAAAGACCATCCTCGCCATCCGGAAAGTCAATCCTTCGACCAGCATCGAAGTCCTAACGCCGGATTTCCTGCGCAAAGAGGGTGCCATCGAATGTGTTATGGACGCCAGACCCGATGTCCTCAATCACAATCTCGAAACCGTGCCTCGGCTCTATCTCACCGTGCGGCCGGGCGCCCGCTATTTCGCCTCGCTGAGGCTTCTGGAGCGCGCCAAGGAGCTTAACCCGCGCGGCTTCACCAAGTCCGGCCTGATGGTGGGCTTGGGCGAAGGCCGCGAAGAGATCATGCAGGTCATGGACGATTTGAGGGTCGCAAAAGTGGATTTCCTCACCATCGGCCAATATCTCCAGCCCACCCGCAAGCATGCCAAGCTGGAGCGCTTCTGGACGCCCGAAGAATTCAAGGGTCTGGAACAGGTTGCCCGGGCGAAAGGCTTCCTGATGGTCTCGGCCTCGCCCTTGACCCGATCCTCCTATCATGCCGACAGCGATTTTGCCGCCCTCAAGCGGGCGCGCGCCGGCGCGTGAAACCCCGAAGCACCGCCCAGGGATGATGGAACACGGCGAAACCCGCACCGTCCCCTACACGGCCGACCTCATGTACGCGGTCGTGGCGGATATCGCGCGTTATCCCGAATTCCTTCCCTGGGTCGCGGCGCTGCGCGTGAAATCGCGGGCCAACGCCGGCGCCCGCGAGATTGTGATCGCGGAAATGGCGGTCGGCTACCAAAGCCTGAGGGAGCGTTACACAAGCCGCGTAACCCTTGATCCCAATGCCCGGGCCATTGACGTGGTGGCGATCGAAGGTCCCTTCCGTTGCCTGGAAAATCATTGGCGTTTCGAGCCGGAGAAGAACTATGCGAAAGTGGATTTTCGGGTGGCGTTCGAGTTCTCGAATCCTTTGCTGCAAATGGCGGCGGGCGCGGCGTTCGAAAAAATTCTCCTTAAGATGGCGGATGCCTTCGAGGCGCGGGCAGGGCAGCTTTCGCGCTCCATCGCTTGAGCAGGGCCCACGACGGGCTTGCGGCCCATGGCGTGGGTTTGGCGGTTAAAGCGCCGCGCCAAGCAATCGGATCGCTTCTGCGACGCTGCGGAGCCGGACTTCGCCGCGGCCGAGATCCCCAAACCGGTATTCGTGCGCGCTTGGGCGTCCAACACTGCTGATTGCGATATAGACGAGTCCCACCGGCTTTTCCGGGCTGCCGCCGCCGGGACCGGCGATTCCCGTCACCGCGACCGCGACCTCGGCGCGCGAACGGGCGCGCGCGCCTTCCGACATGGCGCGCGCGACTTCGGCCGACACCGCGCCATGCTGACGCAAGAGAGAAACGGGCACGCCCAGCAACTCCTCCTTGGCGACGTCGGAATAAATGACGAAGCCGCGATCCATCACATCGGACGACCCCGGAATTTCCGTTAGCAGCGCCGCAATCAACCCTCCGGTGCAGCTCTCCGCAGTGGCAAACCGGATTTTCTTGGCTCTGGCCCGATCAAGAAGCGCGCGCGCGGTTTCAAGCAGTGCCGGCTCGAACATCACAGCACTCCGAAATACTGGACGACGGCCCCAATGAAGGCCGATGCCAAGCCCGCCAGCATATCGTCCGCCATCACCCCCAGGCCGCCGGGCAGTCTTTCCGCCGCCCCGATGGGCCAGGGCTTCAGAATGTCGAACAGCCGGAACAGCAGGAAGGCCAGTGCGAATTCGGAAGCCGAGCCTGGCCCGAGACCGAAAGAGATTCCCGCGCAGGCAAGCCACTGGCCCGCCAGTTCGTCAATCACGCATTCGGGAGGATCCGATCGGCCGGAAATCCGGACATGGGCGCCGCATGCCCAGATGCCGAGGACGAAAGCGGCCAGGCTGGCGAGAAGGAGAAGCGGACCGCCGCCCGCCCGCGCGATCCAGATCGCGAACGGAATGGCGACAATGCTCATCACCGTGCCCGATGCGACCGGCGCGTAGCCAATCCCGAACACGGAGGCGACGACAGTGGCGATTTTCATGAAGGCCCGCTTCCGTGACTCGCATCCTCATCCTCACCAAACGCCATTCCGGCGCCCGGAGACAAGCGCCGCCGGAATCCGTGCCGTTCCTGGACCGGTTGGCTGGGATTGGTTGCTGTTTTTGGGGGCGCGCTAGCGCATCGCCGGCAGGCGCACGGTGGTCATCGCCTGGGCGGCAATTCCCTCCTTCCGCCCCGTAAAGCCCATCCCGTCGGTTGTGGTGGCCTTCACACTGACCCTGCCGATATCCAGGGACAGAATCTCGG
>JBOHKF010000034.1:0-11774 GCA_050729015.1 Rhizomicrobium sp.
GGCAAGGAGTTCGGTTTCCGCAACGCCCAGGCCACGGTTATTGCCCCAACGGGGACAATCGGCCTGGTGATGGATTGCGACACCACAGGGGTCGAGCCCGATTTCGCCCTGGTCAAGTTCAAGACCCTGGCGGGAGGCGGCTATTTCAAGATCATCAATCGCTGCGTGCCGGAAGCCTTGGCGAGCCTGGGTTACACCGACGTGGAAGCGAATGCCATCGTCGCCTATGCCGTGGGCTATGGCTCGCTGGAAAGTTTCACCGGAAGGCTCAATCTCGACTCCTTGCGGGCCAAGGGCTTCCGCGAGGAGCAGATCCGCGAGCTCGAGGCGGCGCTGGAATCCGCTTTCGACATTCGTTTCGTCTTCAACAAATGGACTTTGGGCGAAAAATTCTGCCGTGAGGTGCTGACGCTGGATCCGGCCGCGCTGGAGGCGCTCGATTTCGACATGCTGAAGGCGTTGGGCTTTTCCCGCGCCGATATTGACGCCGCCAATCTTTATGTCTGCGGGGCGATGAGCCTGGAAGGGGCACCCTATTTCAGGCCCGAGCATCTCGCGGTGTTCGACTGCGCCAATCCCTGCGGGCGCACGGGCACCCGCTCGCTGAGCGTGGAATCGCATATCCGCATGATGGCCGCGGTCCAGCCGTTCATTTCCGGCGCCATCTCCAAGACCATCAACATGCCCAACGCCGCGGTCGTGAAGGAGTGCGGCGAAGCCTACATGCTATCCTGGAGGCTGGGTCTGAAGGCGAACGCGCTCTATCGCGACGGTTCCAAGCTCTCCCAACCCCTCGCCTCGAGTTTCACCCTGGATGATGAGACCGACGAGGAATCCGATGCGCCCCGGCCGCTCCAGGCGCCGACGCAAGCCGTGGTAACCGAGCGCATCGTGGAGCGGGTGGTGGAGACGGTGCGGGCGAGGGAACGCGAAAGATTGCCCCACCGCCGCAAGAGTTATACCCAGAAGGCCATCGTGGGCGGCCACAAGGTCTATCTGCATACCGGCGAGTATGAAGACGGACGGCTGGGAGAGATTTTCATAGACATGCACAAGGAGGGGGCTGCCTTCCGCAGTTTGATGAATAATTTTGCCATCGCCATTTCGGTGGGCCTGCAATATGGCGTGCCGCTTGACGAGTTCGTGGAGGCGTTCACCTTCACCCGCTTCGAGCCCGCCGGGATCGTGATCGGCAACGATTCCATCAAGAACGCCACCAGCGTGCTCGACTACATTTTCCGCGAGCTCGCGGTCTCCTATCTGGGGCGCACCGATCTCGCCCATGTGGTGCCGGCATCCGACGAAGACATCGGCGATGGCAAGGACGGTCCCGCGGAAGCAGCCATAGCCAAGGTTGCATCCACCGGCTATTTGCGCGGACACCTCAAACCCATGCTGATCCGGGGTGGAGCAGTGCCGCGCCTTCTGAGTGACGAGCCGGAAGGCGAGGTTGCGGTTCAGGAAGGAACGCTGGACCTGGCCGAAATCCGCGCCGGCGTGGAAGCACAGTTGCTCATCAATCCGGTGGGTGCGCAGGTGGCGAGCCTTGAAACGGCGTTTTTCTCCAAACAGGCCCGCGAAACCCATTCCCGGCGCATCGCCGAGGCCCGCATGAAGGGCTTCGAAGGCGACAGTTGCGGAGCATGCGGCAACTTCACCCTCGTGCGCAACGGCACCTGCATGAAGTGCAACACCTGCGGCGCCACCAGCGGCTGCTCGTGACGGCCGGTTGCACCGGCACTCATGGAGCCAAAAAAGTTTTGTCCCGTTTCCTTGTCATGCCCTATCTGCAATCGGCGGCAATCGAAGCGGTGGCCTACGATGAAACCGCGCGTCTCCTGCGGGCGACGTTCCGCGCCGACGGCCGGGTGATGCTCTACGAAAATGTTCCCCGGGAGGTGTACGATTCGCTGATTTTCTCGGATTCAATCGGCGCCTTCTTCCGCGAGCATGTCGAAGGGTGTTATCCGGCGCGTCAGATCGTGCCCGGCACCAAAAGCGGATGAAATCCTTAAATGGGGTTGAGCGCGCCCATCACGACCACGTCGCGCCACTTGCCACCGATGAAGGCCGCATCCCTGAGTCTTCCTTCCACAGCAAAGCCGGCGCGCCGATAGGAAGCGATTGCCCGCTCGTTGTGGGAAAGCACGTGAAGGGTGATACGGTGCAGGTTGAGCACGTTCCAGGCATAGTCCACCGCCAGCTTGACGGCGCGGGTGCCAAGCCCCTTGCCGCGGTCGCGTTCCGCCCCGATGCGCACCCCGATTTCTGCCAAGCGGTACACGGGCTGGAAATTCTTGAACAGAACGAACCCTATGATCGCGGGATTTTCGCACCTGCGGATGGAAAACAAGATCTGGTTGGTCTCCTTCGGAAGCCGGTCCAGCCAATCGCGATAGGCGAGAATATCCAGCGGCCGGTGCGGCAGGTCGAGAAGCGCGGCATTGGCGTCGTTGAGCCAGACGAAAACGCTTTCCAGGTCGCGCGGAAGCACCGGCCCCAGGCTCACAACCCCGTCGCCCAAGGACACCGCGTTCACGGCGCGAGGCGAAGGGTTGGGGAGGCGGGAGAGATCGAGTGCGGCCATGCCGCCACCGTAAGCGCCAGACGCTAAATTTGCCCTAAAAGACGGTTAACGAATTCTTAAACCCTATTCCGCGGCTTCCGGCAGGGGCTGAGGCTTCCAGCGCAGCACCGGCTTGCGAGCCGCTGCCGTCTCGTCCAGTCGGCGGCGGGGAGCATAGCGGGGCGCACCTTCGAAGCGCGCCCGCTTGCCACTCTTGGCCTCCTCGGCCAGGCCGAGGAGTACCGCGATGAAGCGATCGAGTGATTCCTTGGACTCGGACTCCGTCGGCTCGATCAGCATCGCGCCATGCGCCACCAGGGGAAAATACATGGTCATCGGATGATAGCCCTCGTCTATCATCGCCTTGGCAAAGTCGAGCGTGCTGACGCCGCTACCCTCCAGAAAGGAGTCGTCGAACAAGGCCTCGTGCATGCAGGGGCCGTCGCCAAAGGGCGCGCTCATTGCCGGCTTGAGCGAAGCCAGAATGTAGTTTGCGGACAGCACGGCGTCTTCGCTGGCCTGGCGTATTCCGTCACCGCCGTGGCTCAACATGTAGCTCAAGGCGCGCACGAACATCCCCATCTGGCCGTGAAACGCGCACATGCGCCCGAACGGCTTTGCTCCGTCCGGCAATTCCGCGCGATCCTCGATCAACTTCCATCCTTTTCGATGGGCGACCAGCAACGGCAAGGGCGCGAATGGCGCCAGGCGTTGGGACAGGACCACCGGTCCAGCGCCTGGTCCGCCGCCGCCGTGAGGCGTGGAGAAGGTCTTGTGAAGGTTGATGTGCATGGCGTCTATGCCCAGGTCGCCCGGCCGCACCCGTCCGGCGATGGCGTTGAAATTGGCGCCGTCGCAATAGAAGTAAGCGCCGGCTTCGTGCACGGCCTTGGCGATCTCGATGATTTCGCCCTCGAATAGGCCGCAGGTGTTGGGATTGGTGAGCATGATAGCGGCGACATCCGGGCCCAGCTTTGCCTTGAGCGCGGCGGAGTCCACTCTTCCATTGGGCCCGGCGGGGACTTCATCCACCACAAAGCCCGCAAAGGTAGCGGTCGCAGGATTGGTGCCATGAGCGGATTGCGGCACCAGAATGCGATTGCGGTGCTCGCCTCGCGCACCGATCGCGGCGCGAATGGCAAGAAGGCCGCACAACTCTCCATGGGCGCCCGCTTTAGGCGACATTGCCACCGCCGGCATGGCCGTCAGGGCCGTGAGCCAAGTCATCAGCTCATGGATCGCGGCAAGCGCGCCTTGCACCGCGGCCGTCGGTGCCAACGGGTGAAGGTCGCCAAAGCCGGGAAGCCGCGCCATCTTCTCGTTGAGGCGGGGGTTGTGCTTCATGGTGCACGAGCCCAGAGGATAGAGCCCCGCGTCAATGGCGTAATTCTGCCGCGACAGGCGCACATAATGGCGGATCACCTCCGGTTCGCTCAACCCCGGAAGGCCAATGGCACCTTTGCGCCTCAATCCGCCCAGGCGCGAGTCGGAAACCTTGACGTCTGGCAGATCCACGCCGGTCACGCCATCACGTCCCAGTTCGAAGATCAGAGAAGCCTCCAGGTCCAGACCCCGGTTGCCCGACAGGGTGGGACGATCACGGTCTCCTGCGGAACCCGGGTCGGACGGCCGGCCATGACGGTTCATGCTCATGCCAGAACCTCGGTCAGCGCCTGTTCGAAAGCGAGAAAATCCTCCTCCGTACCGGTTTCGGTGACAGCCACGATCAAGAGGTCGCGCGCCTGTTGCGCTTGCGGCATCAGGCGCGAGGCGGGCACGCCGCCCAGCACTCCCAACCCAGCCAGGGCGTCCACCACGAAGGCTGCCGGCTTGGGCAGTTTCAAAGTGAATTCGTTGAAGAAGGAGGGCGTCACCAACTCGACCCGGTCGCTCTTCGCCAGACGCTGGGCCAGCAGACAAGCCTTGGCGTGGTTGAGCCGCGCAAGCCTGGTGAGCCCTTCTTCACCCAAGAGCGACAGATGAATGCTGAAAGCCAGCGCGCAGAGACCCGAATTGGTGCAGATGTTGCTGGTCGCCTTCTCGCGCCGGATATGCTGCTCGCGGGTGGAAAGAGTGAGCACGAAGCCGCGCCGACCGGCCGCATCCAGGGTTTCGCCGCATAGCCGGCCGGGCATCTGGCGCAGAAACTTTTCCCGCGCCGCGAACAGCCCCACATAAGGTCCGCCGAAATTGAGGCCATTGCCGATGGATTGACCCTCGGCCGCCACGATGTCGGCACCTTGCGCGCCCGGCGGCGCAAGAAGGCCAAGCGAAACCGCTTCCGTAACCACCGCGACCAGGAGTGCGCCCTTGGCATGGGCAGCCTCGGCGATGGGCCGCAAGTCCCGGATCAGTCCGAACACGTCAGGGCTCTGGACAACGACGCAGGCCGTGTCGGAATCGATCAGTTCCGCCAGGGGTTCCGCCCTCCCCGGTACGGCCGGCGCATGACGGACCTCGCCCGAAAGCCGGGCCACCGTCTCCACCGTCTCGGCATAATGAGGATGAAGGCCGCCCGAAAGGATCGCCTTTCCCCGCTTGGTGATCCTTTGCGCCATCAAGACCGCCTCGGCGGTCGCGGTCGAGCCGTCATAAAGCGAGGCGTTGGCCACCTCCATGCCGGTCAACAGCGCAACCTGGGTCTGGAATTCGAACAGGACCTGCAAGGTGCCTTGGGAAATCTCGGGTTGATAGGGCGTGTAGGAAGTGAGGAACTCCGAGCGCTGGATCAGGTGGTCCACGGCACTGGGCAGGTGATGTTTGTAAGCCCCCGCGCCACAGAAGAACGGTCCCGAGCCCGCCGCCATGTTGCGTGCCGCCAGTTTCGAAAGCACCCGCTCTACCTCCATCTCGCCTTGAGAATCAGGCAGATCGAAAGAGGACAGAGAGGCGGCGGCCTGTTGAGGGACGTCCCGGTAAAGCGCGTCCATGCCGGGCGCGCCTATCCTGGCCAGCATCGCGCGGCGGTCATCCGGGGTGAGCGGCAGATAGCGCATCTCAAAGACCCTTAACAAATTCTTGATATTGGGCGCGATCCATCAGCTTGGCGAACTCGCTCCTATCCCTCACCCTGAGCTTGAAAAACCAGCCAGCGCCTTCCGGATCCTCGTTCACCTTGGCAGGCTCGGCTTCCAGCGCGCTGTTGGCCGACAGGATTTCCCCGCCCACCGGGGCATAGACTTCGCTCGCCGCCTTGACGCTTTCCACCACCGCCGCTTGCGCGCCGGCGTCCAGCGTTCGGCCCGCTTCGGGCAGCTCCACGAACACCACATCGCCCAGTTGCTCGGTGGCATGCCGGGTGATGCCGATCGTGGCCTCCTCGCCTTCGATCCGCACCCATTCATGCTGATCGGTAAACCGGATTTCACTCATGACCCCACTCCCTCCTGCGTCTTCGCCCGCCGGTAGCGATGCGGCACGAACGGCATCGCCACTACCTCCGCCGGAACCTGACGCCCGCGGACAAGAAGATGGAGCCTTGTGCCGACTTCCGAGAATTCGCTTTCCACGTAACCCATGGCCAAGGGCGCATTGAGGCTGGGACCGAACCCGCCCGAGGTGACACGTCCCACCACCCTTCCCTTAAAATCCGCGATCTCGCATCCCTCTCGCGCCGGAGCGCGGCCTTCGGGCCTGAGCCCCACGCGCTTGCTGCCCACCCCGTTCAGAAGATGCTCCAGGATGCGGCCCGACCCCGGAAAGTCGCGGGCTTCCTTGCGGCGCCTGCCGATGGACCAGGCAAGATTGGCCTCGACCGGATCGGTGCCCTCGTCCATGTCATGGCCGTAAAGACAGAGGCCGGCTTCCAGCCGCAAACTGTCACGCGCGCCCAGGCCGATGGCAAGCACACGAGGGTCCTTGAGCAGAATCCGCGCCACGTCTTCCGCATCTTTGCCGTCGAGCGAGATTTCAAAGCCGTCCTCGCCGGTATAACCGGTGCGGCTCAGGATGGCAGGCCTTCCCGCGACATGGACGCGGCTCGCTTGCATGAATGCGAGCCGCGAGGCCGCCGCGCAATGTGGTGCTAGAACGTCCTCGGCCATCGGCCCCTGCAGCGCGAGAAGCGCGCGCCCGCGCTGCGGCGCAAGCGCTACGTCCGGCGCTGCGAGCCGGTCGGCAATGTAGGTGAAATCGTCGTCCTTGGTCGCGGCATTGACCACCAGATAGAGCGCTCTTTCGCCGGCGAGCCTGGCGGTCATGAAATCGTCCTTGATGCCGCCCTCATCGTTGAGCAGCAGGCCATAGCGCTGCATGCCTTCCTTGAGACCCAGAATGTCGGCGGGCGTGAGTTGTTCGAGGGCATGCCGGGGCTCGCTGCCGTCGAGAAATGCCTGACCCATGTGCGAAACATCGAACAGGCCCGCCTTTTCGCGCGTATGAAGATGCTCTTTCAGAATGCCGGCCTGGTATTGCACCGGCATCGCATAGCCCGCAAACGGGACCAGCTTCGCGCCCAGCTCCAGGTGGAGGGCGTAAAGCGGCGTCTTCTTGAGTGTGTCCTTCGTGTCGCTCATCAGGTCCTGAAAAAGAAGGCGCGGGGAGTCCCGCCTTTCGCGAGACCACCCACCCTTCTGTCATGGACCTGAGAGATTTCCCCCCTTTTGGCCAAAGAGCCTTCGAGGGTTACCCCTTCGGTGGGCGCGTACCGGCGCCGCTTTCCAGATTTTCATCGCCCGTGCGGTCCTTTTGCCTGAGAGTTTCCAGGGCAGTTGCTCCTTCGGCGCCTCGGATTTCGAGGTCTCTCCCGCGCGGGGTCTTGTGGCTCGCCAAGAGCATGGCGCCATCGCGGCGGACGCTCCTGTCGCAGCCACAATAAAGTGCCCCAAGGCATCCCGTCAAACCGGAGATTTCAAGTCCAGGAAGTTACTCACATTCTTTGCGGAATGGCGATGCCCAGAAGGTGGAGGCTCGCGGTCATGGCCTCAAGCACCTCGGCGCACAGTCCGAGCCTTTGCCCGCGCAACACCGCGTCGCCTTCCGAAAGAACGTGGTGGGCCGCATAAAAGCGGCTGAAATTCTGGGCCAGAGTGAACGCATAATCGCACAGGATATTGGGGGCCCGCCTGTCCTCGGCAGCCCACATGGCGTCGCCCATGCCGAGCAGTTGAAGCACCAGGTCCCGCTCTTCGGGCGAATGGATGACGGGGGCGGCTTGCACATAACCTTGCCCGCCCGCCTTCTTCAGGATCGATTGGATTCGCACCGCGGCATATTGCAGATACGGTCCGGTCTTGCCTTCGAACCGGGAGAAACGCGCCAGATCGAAGACATAATCGGTCGTGCGATGATTGGAGAGGTCGGCGAATTTTATGGTGGCGATGGCAATCTGCCGCGCCATGGCCTCGCGCTCGCTTACGGTATAATCCCCCCCCAGGCCCTGCTCCGCCAGCCGCGCCTTGGCCTCCACCACCGCCATGGCGATCAGGTCGTAAAGTTTCATCACCCCGCCGGCCCGCGTCTTGAAGGGCTTGCCATCCGCCCCGTTGATGGTGCCGAACCCCAAATGCTCAAGCTGGGCCTTGCCTGTGATCCCCGCCTTGGCCGCGGCGCGGAATAGCTGCTCGAAATGCGCATGCTGGCGATGATCCACCACGTACAGGATGAGATCGGGATCGTGATCCCGGACCCGCTCGACAATCGTGGCCATGTCGGTGGTGCCGTAAAGCATCCCGCCATCCGACTTCACCAGCATCAGGGGCGGGAGGGCCTTCTTGTCTTCCTTGCGCGCCACCTCGATCACCAGGGCGCCTTCGCTCATCTCGGCCACCCCTTTTTCCTTGAGCTTGGCCAGCATGGGCGCGATCAGGTCATGAACGCTCGACTCGCCCTTCCAAAGATCGAACGTCACGCCCAACTGGGTGAATTCCCGCTTCAGTCCGGCTTCCGACACGGACACGAAATGGCGCCACAATGCGCGATAACCTGGCCGGCCCTCCTGCAGGTCCACCGTGGCCTGGCGCGCCCTATCGAGGCGCGCGGGACTCTGCTTGCAGGCGGCGGAAGCGGCGGGATAAAGCTCCTCCAGATCTTCCATCGTCACCGGTGACTGCTCCGGGTAAGGACCTGCAAAGCCTGGATCGAAATAGATAGGGGCAAGCCCCCGCGCCTCCATTTCACTCAGCAACTGCCCCATTTGCAGACCCCAGTCGCCCAGGTGAATGTCGCTCAGGACCCTCCAGCCGTTGGCGCGATAGAGCCGTTGCAGGCAATCGCCGATCACCGACGAGCGCAGGTGGCCCACATGCATGGGCTTGGCGACGTTGGGACCGCCAAAATCTATCAGCACCGTCTTGCCTTCGGGCGGCGCTCTTCGCTTTGGAAAAGCCATACGCCGGTTGAGCGCTTCGTCGCTCAAATCGAGATTGATGAAACCGGGGCCCGCGATTTCAACTTTGGCGAATTCCGGGTCTTTTTTGAGACGCTCGGCGATCCTTCCGGCAATGAGGCGGGGATTGGAGCGGGCCTCCTTTGCTGCCGCCAGCGCACCGTTGCATTGGAATTGGGCAAGATCGGGCCGGTCGGAAGCCTGTACCTGGCCATGGCTCCTGTCCAATCCTTCGGCGGCAAAGGCCTCTCCCGCTTTTTGTGACAGGTCCGCGGAAAGCCGGGTCATGGCGCGTAACGGCCCATCTTCCTGTTGTATTGGACCTGGGCGGGCGTCATCTGGAAGCCGGCCATCAACTGATACTCGTAGGGCTGGTGCCCGTTCTCGACCCGGATGTCGAAATCATCCGGCGACTGGCTGAAGCTCGCAACCGAGGCGCCGGGCGCGAAATCGAAAGTGACCTGCAGGATTCGTTTTGCGATCATCCGGTCGCCCTGGGTTACCGCCACGAAATAGGGGATGGTATAATGGGCAGCGGCAGCAGACGGGGCGCGGGTGGCGCGAAAATGGAGCGTGAGCGAGGCATCGGTCTCGCCCGTCTTCTTGTTGATGTCGCAATCCGTCGACGTCCCGGTAAGCAGGATGCGATAGGCTTCCCCCGACAGGTCCTGCGACGCCCCCGGACGGAAGACCGTCATCTCGCCGGCATCGGCGAGGATCACCGCGGCCGGACAATTGTTGACCTTGTCGCCATTGCAGCCGGCGAGCGCCAGCAAAGCCAGCAACAAGGCAGAAAACCGCGAAACCATCATCAGGCTTAAGATCCGGTCCAGACTTGACTTTTTTGGGGCCCCGGCCGACTTCTCGACCATCAATATTGGGAGCGCGCGGGGCGGACTTTACCCACGGAATTTGCCTAAGGGAAGCAGCGCCATGGGCTGTTGGTGATGGCTGTCTATACCGATGTGGGCTTTGAGGAGCTTGAGACCCTGATTGCCGGTTACGGCATTGGGCCGGCGCTGGTATTCAAAGGCATTGCCGAGGGTGTCGAGAATTCCAACTTCTATCTCAAGACCGAACGAGGCGCCTTCATTCTCACGCTGTATGAAAAGCGCGTGAGGCAAGAGGACCTGCCCTTCTTTCTGAGCTTGATGGAGCATCTGGCCGCGCGTGGGGTTTCCTGTCCGCAACCGGTGCGCGATGCCCATGGAGCCCAGTCCTTTTCGCTCAAGGGCCGCAGGGGCGCAATCTTCACCTTCCTGAACGGGGTTTCCCTTCGGAAGCCCGACGCCCCGCATTGCGCTGCCGCCGGCCTCGCGCTGGCCGAACTGCACCGGGCAGGGAGGGATTTTACGCTCGTCCGTGTCAATGCGCTGGGACCCCAAGGTTGGCGGGATCTGGCCGATGCGACCTTGGCCGAGGCCGATGGGGTGGAGCGGGGCCTGGCGGCCTTGATTTCCGAGACGCTTCCAACGCTCGAGCGTCACTGGCCGCGCGATTTGCCGCAAGGCGTGATCCACGCCGATCTCTTTCCCGATAATGTGCTTTTTCTTCAGGAAAAAGTCTCCGGCCTGATAGACTTCTATTTTGCCTGCAACGATATGTATGCTTACGACTTGGCGGTAACGCTCAACAGCTGGTGCTTCGAGCCGGACGGATCCTACAATCTCACCAAGGGCAGGGCCTTGATTGCCGCCTATGAAATGCGCCGTCCCCTCCTTGCCCAGGAACACGCCGCGCTACCCCTGCTGATGCAAGGCGCGGCGCTGCGTTTCCTGTTGACCCGCCTTCACGACTGGCTCAATCCCGACCCCAAAGCCCTGGTCAAGCCCAAGGACCCGCGCGACTATGCCAAGCGCCTGCGCTTTCATGTGAAGGTGCGGCAGGCGAGCGAGTATGGGCTATGAGCCCAGCCAAAATCGACGTCTTCACCGATGGCGCCTGCTCGGGCAATCCCGGGCCCGGCGGCTGGGCTGCAATTCTCAGGAATAAAGATCACGAAAGGGAATTGTCGGGTGGCGAAGCCGCAACCACCAACAACCGCATGGAATTAAAGGCGGTGATCGAGGGCCTGAAGACGATCAAGCGCGCCTCGCATGTCGTTGTCCACAGCGATTCCCGTTATGTGCTGGACGGAGCTTCCAGGTGGATGCCGCGCTGGAAATCCAAGGGCTG
The DNA here is from genome assembly GCA_050729015.1 of Rhizomicrobium sp. Lineage (GTDB taxonomy): Bacteria > Pseudomonadota > Alphaproteobacteria > Micropepsales > Micropepsaceae > Rhizomicrobium. The sequence goes on from JBOHKF010000034.1 coordinate 11,067, forward strand.
GAAGACGGCCGACAACAAGCCCGTGAAAAACGAAGATCTGTGGCGGGCGCTGGATGGGGAAATCGCTCGCCATCACCTTCAATGGTGCTGGGTGGCTGGCCACTCCGGCCACCCCGAGAACGAACGCGCCGACGAACTCGCCCGAGCCGCGATTCCAAAATAGTGCGGCGAAGTCGCGCGGCGTTTCAGGCGCCGGTCCAGAGCCCTGCCGGGAAAGTCCCGAGCACCGGCGGGGGTAGAGAGATAGAACACAAACTTCCCCGAAGCATTTGCTGTCGGCATCCAGTAGAGAAAGTTACGGCAATAGGGCTGCACCCGGTTTTGAGAACAGAAAAGTCCGCTGACCAGTTTAGTGCCGTTTGGGGGCCCGGATTCGGGGCCAATTGTAGTGCTGGACCCCGCCGGATGGGGCGAAAAGCTTCTCCACTGCTTGCCCATGTCCTCAGCCGCGCGCCAGTTTCTCTACTCGCCGGTCGGGTACGATCCACATCGCCGCCACGGCGGCGTAGCAGAGCATTGCTGCCCATGGCGCCACGAAGGAAAGCGCGATCCCTGCCATGTAGATCAGGGGTGAGACTACGCTCTTGGCATCGCGCCCCACCAGCGCTCCAAGCGCCGAAGCTTCGCGGCCGCCATCGACGCGGATCACCACGTTCTGCATCACGCGCCAGGCTAGAGCGGGATGAATTTAGGTTCGCTCAGGCGTAA
>JBOHKF010000035.1:0-2463 GCA_050729015.1 Rhizomicrobium sp.
GGGTGCAGGCGCCGGCAGCCAGAACGATATCGGCACGGGCGTGATTGGCGGCATGATCACCGCCACCGCCCTTGCCATCTTTTTCGTTCCCGTCTTCTTCCAACTGGTCAATCGCGGCCTGCAGCACCACGAGTAGGCGCCGACAGCGTGTCGAGGGCAGCCCGCAGGATTTGCGGCGAGAGTCGCAACTGGCGCTCCAAGGCCCGATGATGAATGCGCCAGAACGGCACCGCGCGGGCCAAAAGGCGGCGCCCGCGCCACGCCAGGCAAACAAGCCGCGAGCGGCGGTCACCGGTGTCTGGCGTGGCTGCGACCAGCTTGCGCCGTATAAGGGGCTTCAGCGCCGCAGTCAGGGTCGTCCGGTCCAGGCCCAACACGCGGGCGATGTCGCCCATAGGGGCAGGCTGGGGCCGGTTGAGCGCCATCAACAGCGAGAATTGCCCGTTGGTGAGGCCCAGGGGACGGAAGGCCCGATCGAAGCGGCGGGCGAGCGCACGGGCGGCGCGCTGCGCCGCCAAGCAAAGGCAGGCGTCGCGCACTTCCAGCGTGGTCTTCAAGGATACCGCTTTGGCCATGAAAGCATAAAGGTTGACACCAACCTGTTTTGTCAAGTTGAATGCGCGGGCGGATCGCCGTCGCACACGTTCCTGGGATTGCCCCGGATGGAGAAACTCATGGACCATCAAATCGTCTCCCGCGAGGAATGGATCGAGGCGCGCAAGGCGCTTTTGGCAAAAGAAAAGGAAGAAACCCATATCCGCGATGACGTGAACAAGACCCGCCTCGCTCTTCCCTGGGTCGGGGTTGAAAAGAATTACGTCTTCGAGACGCCAAAGGGACGCAAGCATCTGGGCGATTTGTTCGAAAGCCGCAGTCAGTTGATCGTCTATCACTTCATGCTGGGTCCGGGATGGAAGGCGGGCTGCCCCGGCTGCTCCTTCCTGGCCGATCATTTGGACGGGGCGCTGGCCCATCTCAATTACCATGACGTGACCTTGACGGCGGTGTCGCGCGGCCCGCTTACCGAAATCGAGAAATACAAGGCCCGCATGGGGTGGAAATTTCCTTGGATTTCTTCTCACGGCTCGGACTTCAATTTCGATTTCCACGTCTCCTTCCTGAAGGAGGCGCGCGGGAAGGGCGCGACCGAGTACAATTATTCCGACCTTCCGCGGCGCCCCGATGCCGAAGAAGGCGACACGGAGCTGCCGGGCCTCAGTGCTTTCTACCAGGATCGGGAGGGCCGGATTTTTCACACCTACTCCAGCTACGCGCGAGGCCCGGAGTCGCTGATCGGCACCTTGATGATCCTCGATCGCGCGCCCTTGGGCCGCAACGAGACCGGAACAATGAGCTTCGTCCGCCGCCACGACGAGTATGACCAACCTGCCCAGGCCGGGCATGGCTGATTTGGAGAGAAAGATGCCCAATAGCTTCTTCTGGTATGACGTGATGACGACCGACACCAAGGCCGCCTCGCGATTTTATTGCGACGTGGTGGGTTGGACGGCCGAGGACATGACTGCCACCGGGCACGACTACACGGTGTTCAACACCCAGGGCCAGGGCGTGGCGGGATTGATGCCGATCCCGGAAGAAGCGGCAAAGGACGGCCTCCGACCTGCCTGGATGGGCTATATCGCCGTGGACGACGTGGACGCGACGGCGTCCAGAGTCAGGAAGGAAGGCGGCCAGGTCCATCGCGAGCCCACCGACGTTCCCGGCATCATCCGCTTCGCCGTGGTCGGCGATCCGCAAGGTGCCGCATTCCTGGTCGCCAAGGGCTTGCGTCCAGCAATGCCGCCCTTGCCGGTGGGAACGGCAGGCACGATCGGTTGGCGGGAACTTTATGCCGCGGATTGGAAATCGGTCTTGCCTTTCTACCAAGCGCTCTTCGGCTGGACCAAGGCAGACGCGATTGAGATGGGAGAAGTAGGCACCTATCAGCTTTTCGCCGCGGGCGGGGCGCCCATCGGCGCGATGATGACCAAGCCGCCGCACGTGCCGAGGCCCAATTGGGGGTACTATTTCAATGTCCCGGAAATAGACGCGGGCGCTTCCCGCATCGCCGCGAAAGGCGGCAGGATCCTGCACGGGCCGGCAGAGGTGCCGGGCGGGCAATGGATCGTGCAGGCGATAGACCCCCAAGGCGCGGCCTTCTCGCTGGTCGCCGCCAAGCGCTAAGGCGAGTTGGCCTTCACCCAGCGCACCATCTCGACGTGAGTGGCGAACCAGACCTTGCCCTTGGCTTTGGCATGGCGGATCAACGCGTCGAGAATCCAGGCGCGCGCGCGATAGCCGATGACGTGGGGATGGCAAGTGAGCTGGAAGAACCCGCCTTCCGCGTGGTCGGCGTCGAATTTCCGGCGACCCGGGCTTTCGCGGGCCGATCCTATCCCGGCCGCTTTAGAGCGGGATGAATTTAGGTTCGCTCAGGCGTAACCTGCGTTGGTGAAATAGTTG